>NZ_JAAHHZ010000264.1:0-6480 GCF_010672005.1 Moorena sp. SIO4A5
TTCACTTTCATTCAATATTCCTTGTAGTTTGAACCCAGATAAAAACGAATGGTGAATGGTGGAGGATCCTAAAGGCCAATGTCAACAGCGCAATACCAACTCAGGGCTTACCCAAAGACTCTAGATAGATATAGAGTATACTTAACATCCGATCCTTTTTAGCTACCAAAATCTACCAAGGTAAATTCTAGCCCGCTAATGCAAGCTGATCTCTGAGCCAGGGGGTATCTCCCAAGGCACGAAGAAAAATTCCTCGTGCGCCATTGATGTCGCGTTCGCGAAGCGTGACCTTCGGTCAATCCATTGATCGGCCATCAATCTTTGATTTGATGATTTGGCTTCCACCAATATTGACCAACTCACCAGTCCAGCTAATAGTTTTACTGGTATAGGCTTCGCAGACATCGACAACTACTTTCCCGTCTTCGGTTGCTTTATGTTTCAAAAACTCTTTGAACCGATAGTGAGCAAAAGAAAGCATATTGCGAACCGTCTTTGATCTAAGTTTCCGATGCTGCTTTTTGGACATCTGAGACGTCTCGAAAGTAGGAAGCAGTATTACGTCAAAATTATCAACTAAGAATCTAGCGGCTTTGTGGTGCAGTTCATTTACCAGATTTTGAATTCTGATAATCATCCTTCTGGCAGCCTTTCTCATCCGGCGTTTTTGTTTCCCTCTAGTTTTACTGATCTTTGATATCAAGTTATCTAGATGCTGACACAAACGCTGAATCTGAGAAAAATCACCCTCTCCAATTTTGCCTATAGAATTCTCGCTAAAAAAAGTCAAGAAGGTTCTAACACCAGGATCTAAGGCAACTACTCTACCTTGGCTGAGGGGGTGACATGAGCCCTTAAAAGCTTACTAGATAATGCTTTGATGCCAGTTTATCTTTGCTAAGATAAACTGGGCAATTGACCCTAGGAATGATGTTCTAGAAGCTAAAACCCTTATAACTACGTCCAAGGTCAGGCCAAACTAGTATGTATCTTTTTGTAACATATCGGCTGAAAGTATTACCCAATAAGGATTTTAGCTTGCATGTCACCCCCTCAGACCAGGGGGACTTCGACCAGCCAAAGACAATAATTCACACAATTGGGAGATGTTCCAAAAGAACCGCTTCGCGAACGCGTTATTTCCTTGCCATCGCATCGTCTCCAAAAAGCTGAACATTTGGGCTACTAACTGCGCACCCCAATCGCTTCTTGCCCCACCACTAACTTTTCGATCAACAACAATAGGGCGTAAAGCTCTTTCAGCATCATTGTTGTCAGGTTTGACTTCTGGATGAGACAAAAAAGTAAACCACTCATCCCAATGACGTTCAAGTCGCCTCATCAACCTGATCGTATCTGATGGCGGCTTTTGGGTAACTGTCTGGTGACAAAACCTCTTTTAATTTTGTTTCTATGACACTTCTGTACCCTGCTAACTCTTCTCGACTCAATAATCCGCTGTTGATAGTCCCGATGAACCGTTCTTGATGGCCACAAAACGGCTTCGACCATAGTTGCTTTCCTCACGATTGCCCTTAAATCTACACGTCTCATTGGCTTTTAAGTCCCTCTCGAGATGTGCTAAACACTTCTGCGAAGGATGCTGCACCTTGTGGAGAGTAAGCACATTAACAATCACTGCTGAGTATTCCCTCAAAATCTGAGCCCAGCAATTTTTCTAGTTCGGCAGAACTGCGGGTCGGGGCTAACATCAAGGCGCAAACTTGGTCACTGGTAGCGACCCATAACCAATACTTGATGCCATCTATACAATAAGTTGTTTGATCTACACACCTAACTCCCGGCTGTTTAATGTAAGGAGCGCCACTGTTGATAAGAAGGTTACTTGCTCTGTTGGAACCAACGCTGCATTTTTGCCAGACTCCCCTGAGAAATGGGAACCCCCAAGACATATAAAGGCAAAATACTCCTGTTTCCGCCATGTCAGGTTTCCGCCATAACCCAACCAGCCCACGATACTACAAAGTCTTCCCCCATAGCTGAATCCTTCTTTAACTCCCGGTGGCATCAAACTGTAACCAGACCACCTACAATTTGGGCATTTATACAAGGGGCGGCGATATTCTCTGATTTCTACTGGTTGCTCAACGACTTCAGCTACCTGCTGGACTTTCTCGCTTTGCTCCTTTGAGTGACTCTAAAGAACTTCCACAGACCAGACAGTTTTCCAGCTCCAAAGTGATTACTCGATCGGGAGTACCAAATCCATTGCGGGTTTTCCCGGGATGATTGTACTATGGACCACGTTTTTTTCCTTTTCTCCGTTTCTTTTTGTCGCTGGGCTTTTTCAGTTGATCCGATCAAGGAGGAACGGAACTGTTTTGAGAGTCACGGTTTTTGAGCTTCTCAAGAGAATCTTTTAGTTGTTCAATCTCCTGTTGCTGTGCGGAGATTTGGCGTTGTTGCGCCTCAATCAGACTTTGCTTTTTGACCAGTTGTTGCTCTTGCTCGATTAGCCATTCATAAATTCGCAGCACTGTATTTGCCATCTGCTCAAGGGCTATGGCCATGCTCGGAGTTGCCGGTCAGTGCGTAAGTCATAGTCATAGCTTTTAATATACATCATTCAAAAGACAAAACGCCCATTCCTCGCACTCAAGCCAGCCATTGGCCACCGCCCAATTCTCAATCTCGCGAGTGTATGTTGTTGATCCGAGCCTTCCAATTCGGGTTGTGGAATCTTGCTGGAACTGACACACTGTGTACCAAAGGAGCAGCTATCCACTAGGGGATTGTCTTTTTCTCAATAGAATTGCTCACTTGCGGTGAGCAGTTACTTCAAATGTACTTTTTTGAAGCAAACTTTATCCTACAAGGTTGAGTGCGAGTTTACAAATCAGCTCTGAGATCTCAAATGGGTTCTATAAGGAATATAGAGTGTTGATCATACCGATAAGGTAGATTCAATTTTCTTACCCTCTTGCGCGCGGGGATTCCTAGTCCCTACTCCCTAAAACCCAGGACGAAAGTACCTCACCCAATTGATAACTGCTATAGAATGTCCCAATGAATTGTAAACAAGTATTAAAATTTTTTCGATTACCAAAAATCTTTATATACTTTATTAGCTCTTGCTTCTTGAGTATTGCCTCTTGGCTTTCCCTAAGCAATTAGGTTTACAACTCAAATGGAAATTCTATAGTTAAGTGTCACACAGGCTTTTAGGGCTCACTAACCTGATCTGATCAGGTTAGTAGCTGGAAAAAAATAAACCTTACTTTATTAACTTTTGTAAAGTTGCCAAAAGTCCCTATGCTCCCTGCTCCCTGCTCCCTATTTCAACAGTTAAATTTACTTTTGTCCGACTACTTAGCTTTATTCCAGTATGGCACAGAATGGATATTTAGGTGGCCGGATCGTCAATTAGTTACATTGAACACTTGACAATATAGATAAATTTAGTATAATAATATTCTTGAAATAATTTTTGGGCAAATTTTGCCGTAAAATTTCGGGTTAATTGATAATAGTCTCAATAAAGCGGTAGATTAGTGGGCTAAATGCCCAGCAGATAGGTGCCACGATGTAGCCAAATACTCTGGACATTGGCTACAGCTTTTTATTGACATTCCGAGGTCACATTTGCAAATATAGGTTTTGGGTGCAAAATCATGGGTGTATCACGGTCTAGATGCAGTGGCTCTGGGAGTCAGGAATCAGATTCAGAGGGATAGACTGTGAGGCGATAGTCCCCACGTCAGTTTGTAATATTTGGTGTAGTATTTAGATTTTAGTATCTATACTCTGGGGATGCTGGCGATATTGTTGATGAGAAATACTGAAGGTGTTCTCACTTAAGCTGTTCTCGTTGTTTGTGTTCCCGTAGCAGGATGCAGTAGCTTCCAAACTACACTTTCAAGTGCGGAATGTGGGATACCAAACAATCCCTATCTACTAGTTACCAATATCATCTTGATTGGAATGATGCTTCCCATCAATATCGTGCTGCGTTTTTTTACCAAGACTATTAAAGTCCAAAATATTAATAACTTATATTTTATTCCGTTTACTAATTATCAGATCCCTTCCCGGGTAATTGGTAAGTAGTCTGAAACCATTAAAGTTGACTGTTAACACCAGGGAACTTCGGACAAGGGAACAGGGAACAGAAAGTGATGCATCAATACAGGGTTTGAGCAGCGTTAAGTTTCTTAACACAATTAAAAAAAATTATCTCCGAGTGCTTAATTGCTAAAGCGATGCAGCGCGGTCTTGGGGAGGCAGCGCCTTCACGCGGGGGTTTCCCCCATGAGCGACTGCATCAAGACAAAGTAGTTGACAATTACCAATTCCCTATTACCCATTACCAAAAATTCAGGGACTATTTGGGTTGGTAAGTAATTAAGCGGACATGATCTAATATCATGTCCGGTTGTTTCGCTATTGTTAAGTGTTGTCTGGAAAATTTGTCTGGAAAGAATTTTACGCTTTTTTAAGTTGAGAGAAAGTCACAAACTAGTGGTAGGGCTTTCTAAATTCAGTAGCTGTTAACTTGTCAAAAAACTATCCGGATTTAGAGTTGTGAAGGTGTAGTTTATAATCAGGGTTTAACCTAAATTTAACCAATTATTTATGGTTGTTAAAAAAACTCCCAATAATTCATTTTTTTCGGTTCCATAAAATCAAAAAAAGTGTACCTTCCCTATTTGATTAATGCTATATAGCGTTGATCATACTTATGAGTTATATTCAATTTTATTACTCCTACTCCCTACTCCCTACTCCCTACTCCCTACTCCCTACTCCCTACTCCCTAAAATTCAGCATACAAGTACCTCAATTAATTGAATAATACTATATATTATTGATAGTAAAATCTCTGAAATATAAACTCTAAATTACTGACTATCAAACAGTTGTACTTATTATTAAAAGTAATGCAGAAACTAATTTTAACTATTTTCTATCAGTTTAATCCTTGGCATAGCAGCATTGGTGGGATTCAGACCGTGATCCGCTCCTTTATCAAATATGCTCCGAGTGAGTTCGAGGTGCGGTTGGTGGGAACAGGAGACCTGGCTTCACCTTCCGGTGTATGGCAAGAAGGGGAACTAGCCGGTCGAGCCATTCAATTTATGCCCTTGTTTCCTCTCGAAGATGACAATGTTAGGCCCTTGATACCCACGACGGTGAAGTATACGACTGCGCTGTTCGGTCGTTGCTTGGCATCGGATTTCATGCATTTTCATCGCATCGAACCTAGCTTAGCAGCCCTCAATTGGTCTGGAGAGAAGACGCTGTTTGTACACAATGACATTGCCAAGCAGATGAATCCTGCAACGGGTAATAATGGCATTCTTTGGCAGCGTTTTTCTGCAAGCTATTTTGCCCTCGAACGCTTACTGGTGAAGCAATTTAGCCAAATTTTTTCCTGCAATACTGAATCAGCTAAGTTTTATCAACAGCGTTATCCAGCGATCGCAAATCGTGTTGCTTACCTGAAAAACACCGTTGATGAGGAGGTGTTCTATGCCCTAGACCAAAAGGAACGAGAACAAAGACGCAAAGCTCTAGCACAGGAGCATAATTTGCCTGAACAGACCCGTTTTCTCCTGTTCG
This sequence comes from Moorena sp. SIO4A5, assembly GCF_010672005.1. Classification (NCBI taxonomy): domain Bacteria; kingdom Bacillati; phylum Cyanobacteriota; class Cyanophyceae; order Coleofasciculales; family Coleofasciculaceae; genus Moorena; species Moorena sp. SIO4A5. The sequence goes on from NZ_JAAHHZ010000264.1 coordinate 5,581, forward strand.
CCGGTCGTCTGCATCCTCAAAAAGACCCGATGTTACTGATACGGGCAATGGCAGCTTTATATATTCCCAATGTTCACTTACTGATTGCTGGGGATGGGGAGTTAAAAGATGAACTCCGTGGTGAAATTTGCTTTCTTGGGTTGTCTAACCGAGTGACTATGCTCGGAGCAGTAGGTCAACAAAAACTAGCAAACTTATACCGTGTCTGTAGTGTCTTTGTTTTGAGTAGCGTTTACGAGGGACTGCCCTTGACTGTCCTTGAGGCTCTCGCCTGTGGGACACCTGTAGTGACTACGAATTGTGGTGAAACCCCCAAATTTCTCGGTGCTGACAGTGGGATTGTTTGCAAGGAGCGTACCAAAGTTGCGATCGCAGATGCTTTGGGCAAGGTTCTGCACCATCCAGAGCATTATCCAGCTTGCTCCTGTGTGCGCACCGCTCAACCCTATAGTGCTCGCAAAGTTGTTAGCAGTGTTTATGAGCAAATGCTCAAGCGTGCTCAGCAACGGTCTGCCTAATCTCTGTTTAATCGGCTGCCTTGAATCAAGATAAAGCAGTCAAATTTTAGAGCAGTCAAACTTACATACTCAGGTTGTCATCACCACTTAATTAGTCTGCCGAAGAGTATCGTAAAACAGAAAACTAGAAGTAATGAAAATTGCTGTAATTGGAGCCAAAGGAGTACCTGTTAAGCAAGGTGGCATTGAACGTTACTGCACAGAACTCTATCCCAGAATTGTTGCCCAAGGTCATTCAGTAGACCTATTTGCACGGTCGTCTTACACCAAGTCTACCGGTTTTTCATCCTCTGACTACAAAGGTGTTCGAGTAATCTCTCTACCCTCGATACGCTTGAGAGGAATAGATGCTTTTGCTAATGCTGCCCTGGCAGCGATTATC
>NZ_JAAHHZ010000265.1:0-6478 GCF_010672005.1 Moorena sp. SIO4A5
TATCTCAAGCACAATTCTGCAATCGATGAAAGCGATCGCACTCTTTGTGATGGTATTAAACCCAAATCAAAATAGACTGGATTAAGGAAAGGCAAGAGGCAAGAGGCAAGAGGCAAGAGGCAAGAGGCAAGAGGCAAGAGGCAAGAGGCAAGAGGCAAGAGTTAATAAAGTAAGAGATAAATTGGGTATAGAAAGGGAGAGACACTTGTGGAAAAAGCATACACAAAAGATTTTAATTCCTGGACACAACAAACAGCACAGTTGTTGCGAGAAGGTCGTTGGCAAGAGATTGACTTAGAAAATCTGATTGAGGAGGTTGAAGACTTGGGCAAGAGTGAAAGGCGGGGAATTACTAGCCAATTGATTCGCCTGCTGTTGCATTTGCTCAAGTGGCAATACCAGCATCAGCGTCGCTCCGATAGCTGGCTGGATTCGATTACTGACGCTCGTACTCAGATTGAGTTAGCTATTGAAGATAGTCCCAGTCTCAGGAGCTATCCCGCTGAGCAGCTGGAACAAAGCTATCAGCGGGCTCGCCGTAAGGCAGCCCAGCAAACAGGAATGTCTGTTTCGGTTTTCCCAGAGGCTTGCCCCTATTCTCTTGAATTGATTTTAGATCAGGATTGGTTACCATAATCCTAAAATTAAAGCCTATTTTAGCATAATATAGTGAATATTAAATTAATTGATATTGGTGTGATTAAACCCATAACTTGGACTGAAAAACTCAAGGCACTAGAGGCACGGGTTGATAAATGGGAAACGGATAACCCCTCATACAATTAAGCTGTATTTTTAAAGTTAAGTTATCATGACCCTGATCAAAACTAAACGCTTTAGCCTAGCTGACTATCATCGCTTGATTGATAATGGTTTTCTAACAGAAGATGACCGGGTGGAGTTGATTCGGGGAGAGTTAATACAAATGGTGGCGAAGGGTACGTCCCACTCGGTTTGCAACACTAAGTTATGGCGAGAGTTGGACAGACTAGTAGGCCACCGTGGGGTGGTACGGGGACAGGAACCAATCATCCTATCGAACGACAGTGAACCGGAACCGGATGTTGCGATCGCATGGGGTCAGGCGGATGACTATTTGTCAAATCACCCTTATCCAAAGGATATATTCCTAGTGATTGAGGTGTCAGATTCAACCCTGGAGTATGACCAAACTGTAAAGCTATCCTTATATTCAGAAAACCAAATTCAGGATTACTGGATTGTTAACCTGGTGGCTGGTCAACTAGAGTGCTATACTCAGCCCTATCAAGATACTCAAAGAAATTTCGGCTATCGCTTGACACTCCCCGCCCTATAAGAGCGGGGATTCTTAGTTCTACGACATGCCTTAAAATTAGTTATCCTGAAAGGCAATACTTAAGCCAAATATCCGTCCAGAAGAACCAAATATTGAGCCTAATTTAACTAACCCCAGTGGGCTTGTCTCCCTAAGCGTTGGGATTTCCCGTTCCCGTGTGCCCCACGGTACGTTATATACTTTTAATTTGTACTTTACTGGTTTTCGGTGTCTGTTAAGACCCATGCGTTTTAGAGGTTTTTCGCGCCTCGTGTACTAGCATCGCTTTACGTCGTTGTTGAGTGAGGCAGTACCGACGAATCCTGCCTGTGCTAGGCTACACACTTAGATATATTATACACTATTTTTTTTATAACTTCTGGAAAAGTCGCCCTAGAAGGGCGTTCGCCTAGCGTGGCCATAGGCCAGGCTTGAAACCCAAAATTTTTGGTCAAACGGGTAGTGTTGCCCAATGAAACGGTTACCATTCCTGGTCTTGGAGATCTGTCCCTAGAGTTAAGTCGTGTGTTTCCAGGTTGAGCAAAATTGGATCAGTTGATGGGTTGATCTAAAAGCGTCAAAATGAAAAAGAGTATATATTACTATTTACCGAGACACTTACTACTATAGTTATGGCGCTGGAACTGCTGATTCAAACTACCTCAGCAACCCATCAAAGTTTTGATTACGACCTAGCCATTGTAGGGGGTGGCATTACTGGTTCTACCCTGGCCTGTGCGTTGAAACATTCTGGGTTGAGCGTATTACTCATAGAAGCCAAACCGAAGTCAGTGGCCGTTGCCAGGGTACAAGCCTATGCCTTGTCTATCCTCTCAGGGCGTATTTTCGCAGGTATTGGGGTTTGGGATAAAATCCTGCCACAGATTAGCACATTTCGGCAGATCAGGCTTTCCGATGCTAACCATTCCGGTGTGGTGCATTTTTCCCCTTCAGATTTAGGTACCAACGCCCTAGGGTATGTGGGAGAACACCGTCCGGTGCTAACGTCGTTACAAGAATTTTTGACAGATTGCCCCAATGTTGACTGGCTTTGTCCAGCAGAAGTAGTGGATGTAGACTATCAGGAGTCTGGGGTGGAAATTACTGTCAAGGAGGGTGATACTCAGCATCGAATCAGGACAAGGCTCGTGGTGGCGGCGGATGGAGCGCGATCGCAAATTCGGACTAGGGCTAGGATTACGACTCGTGGCTGGAAATACTGGCAATCTTGTGTGACTGCCCGGATTAAAACCGAAAAGCCCCACAATAATACGGCTTTTGAACGCTTCTGGCCTAGTGGTCCGATGGGGGTGCTGCCCTTGTCAGAGAATCGCTGCCAGGTGGTGTGGACAGCACCCCATGCTGAAGCCAAAGCGTTACAAGCACTAGACGAAGATCAGTTTCTCGCTAAGCTGGAATACTACACTGGTGGTCTGTTGGGTCGCTTGGAGTTGGAATGCGATCGCTATTTGTTTCCAGTGCAATTGATGCAGAGCGATCGCTATATTCAGTCACGATTGGCACTAATTGGTGATGCTGCCCATTGTTGCCATCCTGTCGGTGGTCAAGGACTAAACCTTGGGATTCGCGATGCTGCTGCCCTTGCCCAAGTCTTGACTGAGGCACACCAAGCAGGGGAAGATATTGGAGCCATAGAGGTTCTTAAGCGCTATGAAAACTGGCGCAAGCAAGAGAATCTAGTCATCTTAGGGTTTACCGATACCCTGGATCGGATCTTTTCCAACAACTGGTTACCAATAGTCGGGATACGCCGTCTCGGGTTATGGATGCTGCGCCGGATTCGTCCAGTGAAGATTTATGCCTTGAAGTTGATGACTGGTTTAAGGGGAAATATTCCTCAAGTTGCTCAACACTAGAGCAGTGGCTCTCGCACTCAATTGCTGCTAGAGAGCGCTGCGATCAGAATTCTGGTTAAGGGTTCTAAATCGGTTGGTACCCGGTAGAGAGTCAATATTTGGGTGATTAATTTGTGTTGACGGTGCAGAATACCAAACTGCCAGATTGTTCCAGTTGAAACCGCTCCAAATAGCTGTGGCTGTTGCTCAACCGATGGGCATTTCTCCCACTGATCGAGGGCAATCAGTTCCACTGCCATCTGAGTGAAACCATTGGTAAGATCCTCTTGCTTTGCCTCAACTACTAACAGATTAGTCGTTGTCCTGAGCAAATAGTCCAACGCGCCTTGAAGCTGATTGCTGACCTTGATTGAATACTCAATTCGCAACTGCGCCCTTGTGTAGTGAATCAAATCTGCCATCACAGGTGCAATTAACATCTCCCGCCGGGATTGTTCGTTGGTGAGATCGAGGTAAGGTAAGACTTCTTCGAGGCGTGATTGGCGCTCCTGCAATCGATCTAACTCACCCCGATATTGCCGTAAATCCAATAAGCTACGTTCTAGTGAATAGCCATATTCTGCCAAGATTTCATCCGTCGGAGTTTTCAGTTTGGCTATTTCACTGAAGCTATAAGAACGGTTGGGGTCGAGCAGAGGCATAGGATGGAAACCAGAAATCAGCGATTAAGGGGAAATATTCCTCAAGTGGATCAAGACTAGACCATTGCTTAGGTAAATTTATTGATGATCGGGGGATGGGGTGATTAGGGAATCGAACTATCTAGAGTAAGTGGTTGCTGGATTGACTGACTTGAGCCACTTATTGGTTATTTGATCAACTTCTATTACTTGACGAGCGTTCTAGAAGGAATTAAAGTTATTATAATCTACAGCCTATCTCATAAAATTAATTAATTAATAATAGAACTTACGCATGGGTGCATCTCATATTTTAAAATGTTGCGTAGGGTGCTTCAGGGTGGGATGCTATTGGCGAAATATTTCTTAAGACGCTGAAAGCCTTGATATTCCGTGTAATGGTCGCAAAACCTTTTATAGTTTTGTAACCTAATCAACGGCAGAATAAGTGTTTTGGATGTTAACTTCTATTTCGCCAGCAGCTTCACCCCGTAACGCACCACTGGGCCAAACAGCAAAAATGAGATGCACACCTTACCCATTGACAAAGTGAACGAGATGTCTAGATAATTATTCTCTTCTAAAATTTTGTAGCAATGAAGGATTTATTGACAGCTTTATTCAGTGGATTAGTAAAACAACCACCCTTATTTACTCAATTTATTTCTCTTGCTTTAGGGGCAATGTTCCTTGTAATAGGTGCCGGGATAGAATTCAATATCAGAAACGGAGAGATTAAAACTGACAATAGCCAGAAACCAATTCTGATCGTAGTAGGTCTAGTTCTTATAAGTTTTTATATCTTTATGGTTTTGTTCAAGGAAATAAAGAATCAAAAATTAGCTGAAAAAGATAGGAAAATTACTAAAATGCAAAGTGATTTAAATAAATGTCAAGAAAGATTAAAACTCAATAATCTTAAACAATCTATATCAGTATTCAAAGACAGAAATGAAGTAAACAGTTTTTCTGAGCCTGTTTTAGAAGGAGTGGAAGGAATGAACGAAAGTCTTAAACAACATGAATCTACATCTACAGATGTAGATCGTGAAACTGCAAAAGAATGGGTCACTCAAAGGATTAATCAATGGACTGAAGAAATAAAGTCAAAAGACTATTCATCCGATGGTATTTCTCGCAAAAATATCAATAAGTTTAAAAAAAATGTAGCTAAACTTTTAGAGCTTTTATGCCAAAACATAATTGATGGTACAGATAACGCACCTCTTGGAGTTGACCCCCAATTTTATCAAACATTAGGTGATAAGGTTATTGCCCATAAAAAGGCACTTGAATTTATTAAAAAGCAAATGTCTGATGAGCTTGATCAGGACGTAAAAACCCTGGGTAGAGAGACGATTCAGTACGTCAAGGACAGAATGACTGTGCTGGTAGAATGCACAAATTACAAGCCTTATTAGTGGTCTGTTTACATTCAGGACTTATTGATCCGTTGCCAAGTTTTTGGAATTGGACCAGATTTACCCGGAATCGGTCGTTCTCCCTTTAGTTTTTCATTGCAATGATCAAGAACGGTACAACAAGCATTATATACATCAACTAAACTGTTGTCGTTTCCTACTTTTGGTCGTAGATTCCTCGCATGTTCTTCGAGATCTTTTGCGAGTTTATAATTTGGGGACATAATTTTATGATTTGGGGACATAAGTTCACCTCTAGAGCTAATGGGAATGGCTTACCAAAGTGGAAAAACCTATTCAGTAAACACACCTTAATTTTTGAGACTATTACTTTGACTCCAATAATTGCTCATCAATCAAAGTAAGTTTAGTATTTGTTCATTAAATCTGCCAAAGGGCAATTTTAATTCAGGCTACTCTACTAAAGCATGTGCACAAAATTAATTACACATTTTACAAAACTCAAAGCCTTACGATGTAAGGGTTACAGAGATTGGTAGTAGGAAATTAATTTTGTTTAGGTGCTTAATAATCAATACCACTATCGGCTGGTGTTATCCGGAATAAATAGCAATCCTAAATAAAAAAAACACTATATGTAGAAACTACATGGTCAACAAGCACAATAAGCCAGGATTGATTGAAAACTATCCCCGGTTACCCAACAAGATGGCTTTGCCCTCACCCCATCACCAGTCGATATCTGTTATGGTATTGGTCTCAAAACCATTGATTGTAACTACCTAGACAGAGAAAAATATGGAAATTCGAGGAACCGATACACCACGGTTAGACTGGACTGGTGATGCTCTAGCCATTGGGTTATTTGAGGATGCTGTAGAGCTGACTGGTGATTTAGCCGAGTTGGATCAGAAACTGGCTGGTACGATCACAGAATTGATCGAGGAAACAGAATTTAAGGGTAGCGCTAATAGTTCTGCTGTCACCCGTGTGGGATCCGCTAGCCCAATCCGTAAAATTATATTGTTAGGATTGGGTAAAGCAGATGACCTGAAGTTAGATACACTGCGCCGTGGGAGTGCCACAATTGCCCGGACTGCGAAACAGCAAAAGATTACAACTCTTGGAATTAGCCTACCCGTGGTTAATGATGACCCCACAGCAACGGCCCAAGGGATCACTGAGGGGATAATCCTGGCACTACACCAAGACAATCGCTTTAAGTCGGAATCCGAGGATAAGGGCGCAAAGCTGGAACAGATTGATTTACTGGGATTGGCTGGGCAAGAAGCAGGGATTGAT
>NZ_JAAHHZ010000266.1:0-6476 GCF_010672005.1 Moorena sp. SIO4A5
GAGAACTGCTATACTGCTGAATACAGTCCTAAAGCTAGAGTTCCCAAATTGTCAGCTATGGAATACAGGGTGCAGGGAATTCAAGGGGCGCGGGGAGATGGGGAGATGGGGAGATAGGGAGATTTGGCAAACTCTATTCTGGTAAGGCAAAAGCAAGCTGAAGCGGTTAATCTGCTTCAGTCCTGGATTGATGATGAGGATATTCAAGAGCAGCAAGAAACAGGTCAGTACTTGATTCATGCATTGGATCAGGATCGACTCTCGGAGCGTGAGTTATTCCCAATTGAGATGAAGGGTGTAACTTGGTGAGGGGAGCCATAGTGTTGGATGCAGGGCCGGTCGGTCTGATCACCAATCCCAACTCCCAGCTCGGAAGCTCCCTAAAACCCAAGACGAAAGTACTTCACCCAATGGAGAACTGCTATACTGCTTAATACCGTTCTAAACGGTAGAGTTCCCAAATTGTCAGCTATGGAATACAGGGTGCAGGCAATTCAAGGGAAGCATAGATTACTTTTAACCCTTTGAGTCAGATCGACAAACCCCAGCTAGCAGAGGTAAACGGTGAAACCCTTAATTAAATTTCCCCTTGATGGGGACGACTCCATTCTCGTAGAAGTAGAGGAGTTACCAGCAACGGATGTAGATGATGATCTGGTTGCTAACTACCCTGGTCAACAAGTAATTGTTCAAGCTCAAACCTCCTTTGCTGATGCGATGGACAAAATTAAGCCTATCGCTACTAATATTATTCGCAAAGTCCGCGAGCTAAAGGATTCCCCGGATGAAGTGGAGGTAAAATTTGGGGTAAAGATGACCTCTGAAATGGGTGTTGTGATTGCCTCTGCCAGTGTGGAAGGTAACTATGAAATTACCCTGAAGTGGAAAAAGTGAGATGTAGTGGTAGATGACTGTCCAACTCAGAGCTGCGATCGCACGAATTCGTAAAGCTAACGGGAGAGTAGTTGGTGCAGGTTTTCTGGTGTCCGATCAGCATATTCTGACCTGCGCTCATGTGGTTAATGCAGCATTATCGAGACAACCAAGTGTTCCAGATCAGCCCAATCAGGAAATTGATCTAGATTTTCCCCTAGTTGCATCCGGAAACATTCTTAGGGGGAGGGTTGTTCGCTGGATACCAGTTCAACGAAGTTCTGATATTTTACCGAAAACTGGAGCAGACATCGCCTTAGTAGAATTGGAAAGCACTCTGCCAGAAGGCACCCAACCGGTAAGACTGGTTAAAGCAGAGAACCTATGGAAACATCCTTTTCGAGTCTTTGGTTTTCCAGAAGGGCAAGCGGTTGGTGTCTCGACTTATGGCATCATCAGCAATCCCCAAGCTAATGGTCGAGTACAGATAGATGTACACGGGACTTATCCCATAGAGTCAGGATTCAGTGGTTCTCCGGTATGGGATGAGCAGTTAGATGGGGTGGCTGGCATGACTGTAGCGATTGATCCTAAACGACCACAGGTTAGGGCTGCGTTTATTATTCCCACCACTCAGTTGATCAATGCTTGTCCAGAGTTGGAAGAGCAAGCTATTCCTCCTTGTCCCTATCGAGGTTTGTTTCCCTTCCGAGAGCAGGATGCTAAATTTTTCTTTGGACGGGAGCAGTTTACCCAAAAATTAGTTAAAGCGGTACATAAACAGTCCCTAGTGGCGGTGATTGGAGCTTCTGGAAGTGGTAAATCTTCGGTGGTGTTTGCTGGTTTAATTCCTCAGTTACGTTCAGAAGAAGGTTGGTTGATTGAGGGATTTCGTCCAGGGGATCGCCCGTTGCGCAATTTGACAAAGACGTTAGTTGATCTGCGAAAAATCGAGACCATAGATCCACTGGATCAAATTGATCAGATGGTTGAAAAGTTTCAGGAGGGAAAGAGAAAGTTACGGGATGTGATAGAAGACATTCTGGAAAGGAACAACCGCACTCGCCTGTTACTAATAGCAGACCAGTTTGAAGAACTTTATACTCTTTGTAAAGATAAATCAGAACGCCAGATATTTCTAGATCTATTCCTAGAAGCAGTCAATCAGATAGAGAATTTCACCCTGGTTATTACCTTACGGGCTGACTTTTGCGGATATGCCCTTTCTTACCGTCCTTTTGCTGATGCTTTACAGGATGCTGACCGCAAACTTGGGCCAATGAACCGAGAAGAATTGCAAAAGGTAATAGAACAACCTGCTCAATTGCTGGGAGTAAGAATTGAGTCTGGGCTGACGGAACGCATTTTGGAAGCAGTAGAGGATGAACCAGGATATTTGCCGTTGCTAGAGTTTGCCCTGACATTACTGTGGGCAAAACAGCAAAATGGTCAGTTAACTCACCAAGCTTATGAAGACATTGGGGGTGTGGAAAAGGCACTGGCCGAATATGCAGAGCAAGAGTATCAAAATCTCAGTGAGGAAGATAAACAACGGGCGCAACGGGTATTTATTCAGTTGGTGCGTCCAGGGGCAGGAACGGAAGATACTCGAAGATTGGCTACCAGTACTGAAGTTGGACAAAATAACTGGGATTTAGTGACACGGTTGGCTTCTGCTCGTCTGGTAGTTACTAATAAAACAGAGAAGACTGATGAAAAAGAGGAAACTGACCAAGAAACTGTCGAGATTATTCATGAAGCGTTGATTCGGGAATGGGGAACCCTACGAGGTTGGATGGAGGTGAATCGAGAGTTTCGCACTTGGCAGGAAAGACTGAAGGTCAGAATTCAGGAATGGGGGAAAAGTAATAGGGATGATGGAGCATTATTGCGGGGTGTGCCTTTGGGAGAGGCAGAGGAGTGGTTGCAAAAGCGTCTAGCTGAACTTAGCAAAGATCAGCTAGACTTCATCAAGGCTAGCTTAGAGTTAAGGGACAGAGAGCAAAAGGAACGTTATCGCCTAGCTAAAGAAAAAGAAGAACAAATTAAAAAGTTAGAACGGGCACTGACTGAATCTAATGTGCGAGAGCAAACACTAAAATCGCAAAATCTGCTTCCATCCCATCCTGTGGAAAGTTTATTGGAGGCAATGAAGGCAACTAAACTAAGCTGTGAAAAGTTGAATGGAGAAGTTTTGAGTTTAGCTTTCGATAGTTTGTTGTGGGCATTGAGTTTTGTACGTGAATGTAACCGTCTGTACGGACATACAGTAGAGGTCAGTGCAATAGCTGTAAATTCTCAGGTACAGCGAATTGTGAGTAGCAGCTTGGATGGAATGTTATGTTTATGGGATTTGCAAGGAAATCCCATTGGACAACCTTTTCAAGAGCATAAGGTTGCTATTAGGTCTGTTGTCTTTCACCCAAATGGAAAAGTTATTGTTAGTGGTAACGACGATGGAAAGTTAGAACTATGGGATTTGGAAGGGACGTTAATTAAATCATTCCAGGGACATAACAATTGGGTTACTGCCCTTGCCTTTAGCCCCGATGGAAAATTTATTGTCAGTGGTTGCTTTGATAAGACACTACGTTTATGGAATCTACAAGGAAAGCCTATTGGAGCGCCTTTTCTGGGACATGAGGCTCCAATTACATCCGTAACTTTCACTACGAATGGAAAATATATTGTTAGTGGTAGTCGAGATACAACTGTACGTTTGTGGAATTTGCAAGGTAAGTCGATTAAGTTACCGTTTACTGAAGATGATTATGAAGTTAATTCTGTCGCTTTCAATCCCCAAAAAACTCTTATAGCCTGTGGTAATGAAGGGGGACGAATTGTTTTATGGGACTTAGAAGAACTGAAAATAACAAGTTCATTTTCAGCCCACGATCAAAGTATCTGTTCTATTGCGTTTAGTCCTGATGGAAAGTGGATTATCAGTGGGAGTGAGGAATCTACTATTGGTTTGTGGGATTTGCAAGGAAATAGGCTAGCTCTATTAAGAGGTCATCAAGGGAAGGTTACTACAGTCGCATTTAATTCAGAGTCCAACCTTATTTTTAGTGGTAGTGCAGACACAACTGTACGTTTGTGGAGTTTACAAAACCCTTTATACGGAAATCAGTTTCAAATTAAGGGTAATCATCAGAACATGGTTAATTCAGTTACTTTCAATCCTTATAGTAAAAGAATTATTAGTGCAAATAGCGATTGTACGCTTAAAATTTGGGATTTACAGGGAAATTTGATTGAGTCACTAGCAGTTGGAGATAGTACTGAAGTTATCTCAATTGCCTTTAGTCCTGATGGTCAGTGGATGATTACTGGTTGCGCCGATGGTCGTTTAATTCTAAGAACTTCACAAGGCAAATTGATAGAGAAATCTTTTCAAGGACATAAAGATGATGTAACTTCTGTAGCTTTTAGTCCCGATAGTAAGTTAATTGTTAGTGGTGGTGCTGACAAAAGAATCTGCTTATGGGATTTGCAGGGTAACTTGATTAAGCCACCCTTCAGAGGACACAAAGAGATGATTAGCTCCGTTGCCTTTAGCCCTAATGGTGAACAAATCATTAGTGGTGGTTATGATGGTGGGTTGTATTTATGGGATGTGAATGGTGATCAAACCTTTCGACCTTTACAGCAAGAAGGGAGTGGCATTCTTTCGGTGGCTTTCAGTTTGAATGGACAGTGGATTGTCACTGGAAGTATGAATCAATCCTTGCAACTATGGAATTACAAATCTAAGGAAATGTCCTTACTCCAAGGACACAAGGGATGGGTTAGGACTGTTGACTTTAGTCCAGACAGCAAGTTTATTGTCAGCGGTAGTGCAGACTATACACTAAGACTTTGGGACGTCAAAGGTAATGCGATTGGTCCACCATTGGAAGGGCACAAGGACAGAATTAGTTCTGTGTCCTTTAGCCCGGACGGACAATGGATTATCAGTGGTAGCCATGATGGTACATTAAGATTGTGGGAAGGTAATGTTAAAGCTTATATGGATAGGGCTCGTCAAAGACTATCTGGTCATTCTCTGTTATTGGATCAATACGGTTTGACCAGCTAGTTGTTAATTGTTTGATAACCATTCAGGTGATGGGGTTGACAAAAAGTGAAGGATGAGTGGTAGTCTAGAAAGATCGAAATCAAACCGCCAGCTATCCCAAATAGTTTTGAAGCTCTGGAACTGCAGCCCCAATCAGTTCTGGTAGATATCGTGCTGCAACAACCAACTAGCGAATTGAACAACTGATTGGAAAGGTGCTTAAGGGCTTTAGTGGATAAAGCTATTGAACTAAAGCCATTGCACCATTTTAGCTATGCCAGTCCACTAAGCCACTATTTCCGATCTCCATCTTGATGCATTTATACAATGATAACGATTTCAATTTTTTAATTATCAGGAGAAACAGGGTGTTAAGGATCTTGGTAGGTAAGTTCTGTGGTAGAGCAACCTGGTATTGAAAGTTTGCTGCATAACTTTTGGTAGTTAGCCGGATAAGTATATAGATACTTTAAAATCAGCACTCAGCACTCAGCACTCAGCAAGTAGTGCATTAGCTGAATGCTTACATTGTTTTTACAACAATAGGAACTATTGTCTTATGTCTAAGCGATTTGTATTTTGGCAAACTTCTATTATTATAGTTTGTTCAGTCCTGTGTACAGCTACTGATGTTGGCGCTAAAACTGGATTGAATACCCGGTCTCAAACAGAACAGTCAATTTCACCCCCCGTCAAACTTGTCAGAATACCGCGCCATTTAATTAATAATATTGATGAGGTTATTGATGGAATTCGCAAATCCCGTATCTGGGACGATATTGATGATTTCATTCGACGAATTCCCTTTCCTCAAAATACTAGAAACCCAATTCCTAAAAATGATGATTTCTGGGATAAAGTTAAATATGTATTCAAGATAGCAGTGAGCAATCTTAAATATCCTCAACGTCCCTCTAACGTTAGAAATGGTCAGTTGAATCGTATACTCGATAAGGTATATGTAAACCACAATTGTCTGGGTATTCTACCCTGCGGGATTATGCTGGAAAATTTCTTCAAAACAAATTTGGGTGAACCATCTTACCATTCCAGAGGAACAGAGCAAATCATGCGCCTAAATAATTTATTGTCTGAAGGAGTACTCGATCCACACGATTACAATGTTGCCAAAGACGTTCGTGATGATCTAAAGTATGCTATGAACTGGCCATAATACTGAGATGATAACCGGATTATACCTGATCAGGCTCGGGGTTGCTTAATAATGGAATAATTTGAAGAGTTTTGTGGCAAGCGCACGTGTGGAATGGGCATCTTGCCCGTTTTATATCCCGGCGGACTGTCCCAATAAGCCCTTAGGTGGTGCGTTACTTTCGTCTTGGATTAATGGGATCAGGGAGTAGCAAGCCAGCGCTCTTTCCTACTATTCCCGATTCCCTATGTCCTCACTCCCTATCCCCTATTTCCTGCGCACTCTCAACCAAATCAATAAACTCAGCTCGATAACCCTCTAAATCTACCCCTTCGGATTCTTTTGCTAATGTTAATGCTTGGTCAAAACTAGCTTTACCTTTGTAAGGAGAAT
>NZ_JAAHHZ010000267.1:0-6472 GCF_010672005.1 Moorena sp. SIO4A5
CCGCAGGCGTCTAGGAGCCCGAGAGTGAACCCTCAAAGGAGACGGCACATGATCAAACAGAGCTACCAATTCTTGGACTGCTCTTCTGGTGTTTGGTTTCAGATGCCAGTGATTGATCAGAATATGGCAGCAGCGATTGACCACAAATCGGAACTCTGTCGGAGCCCGCTTATCCATTACTATCTTTTCCAAGGCCAACCAGATTTCAAAATCTTCGTATCCCACTCCATCCAGGAAGAGCCTTTGGAAGCGTTCAATTGATTGCTTTGGTGATTCTACCCTTACCCACTGGAGTAAGTGATTGTAGACTTGCTGCTCTGGCAAGCTAATATGTCGAATTTCCGATTCTTTAGAGTCTCTCCAGGTGGTCACTTTAGGTAGCTCTCCTAGGTGCTAAAGCTAGGGCTCATCAATGGTGGTTGGCTTGAGAAGATGAAAATTCAACTTTGAGTGGCTTAGCTAACACAAAGAGAGTTCGGTGTATCACAATATATCTACGGTGGTAGATATATTCTAATGATCACCTAAACTTTAGGTGACCTCTTCTAGTATTAGTATATCTTCATCTTCTTTAGAGTCTCTCCAGGTGGTCACTTTAGGTAGCTCTCCTAGGTGCTAAAGCTAGGGCTCATCAATGGTGGTTGGCTTCAGAAGATGAAAATTCAACTTTGAGCGGCTTAGCTAACACAAAGAGAGTTCGGTGTATCACAATATATCTACGGTGGTAGATATATTCTAATGATCACCTAAACTTGAGGTGAGCTATTATATTATTAGTATATCTTCATCTACTCTTTACCTAATTGTGCCAATGAGTGGAAATTGTGAAAATTAAGTAAAAACCATGTGAAAGTTATTGGCTGACCAGGAAAATAGAGCGTTTAGAGAAAACAGCACAATTAGGACACTGGGGGAACAAGAAATTTATGGTGTGTCGGCTTCTTGTAGGAAAATTAGTTGACATTCTCGCCGCCAAGACCGTAGACATTCCAGAAAAAATCCTGGAAAAGTCATTCACTGGCATTACCACTGATACCCGTCACCTTGAGCCGGGTCAACTATTTTTAGCGCTGCGGGGTGAAAAGTTTGATGGTCATGATTATGCAGCTCTGGCTGTAGAGAAGGGGGCATTAACGGTCATTGCTGAGGCGACTAAAGTTACCCAACTCGAAGGTTTGCCGCTGATTCAGGTAGAAAATACTCTCAAAGCCTACCAGCAAATTGCTCGGTGGTGGCGTGACCAGTTTGAGATTCCGGTGATTGCTGTCACTGGTTCTGTAGGCAAAACTACCACTAAGGAGCTAATCGCAGCAGTTTTGTCTACTAAAGGAACTGTACTCAAAACCCAGGCCAATTACAACAATGAAATTGGTGTACCCAAAACCTTGCTGGAGTTGGCACCAGACCATGACTATGCTGTAATCGAGATGGCAATGCGTGGTTCAGGACAGATTGCTGAATTGACCGAGATAGCCAACCCCACGGCGGGGGTGATTACTAATGTGGGTACAGCTCATATTGGTCTGTTGGGTTCTACTGAAGCGATCGCAAAAGCCAAGTGTGAGTTATTAGCACATATGTCCAACAAGGGTGTAGCGGTTCTCAATCACGACAATCAACGCCTAATTGATACCGCAGCTGAGGTTTGGCAAGGGCAAACCATAACCTATGGTTTAGAGGGTGGTGATGTCCAAGGAGAGTTGATTGCACCGGAAATCCTGAAAGTAGAGGGCATGGAGTTTCCTATCCCCCTCCCAGGTCGCCACAATGCCCTGAACTATGTAGGGGCCCTAGCCATTGGGAAATTATTGGGGGTGGATTGGGAAACCCTCAGGAATGGTTTAGAGGTTGAGCTACCGGCAGGGCGATCCCAGCGTTATGAGTTACCTAACGATGTAGTGATTCTTGATGAAACCTACAATGCTGGAGTTGAATCTATGGTAGCTGCCCTAGAAATGCTGGCTCAGACTCCTGGCAAACGCCATATAGCAGTACTTGGGGCGATGAAGGAATTGGGAACCAAATCCGGTGAACTTCATCAGCAAGTGGGTCAAAAGGTTGAGCAACTCAATCTAGATGGCTTGCGGATTTTGGTGGATGAAAGTGAGCCAGAAGCGGAAGCGATCGCAACCGGTGTTACTTCGGTGCCAGTTGAGTGTTTCTGTGACTCTAATCCTTTAGTGGAACATCTACTGGGGTTTGTCCAACCTGGGGATCGTCTATTGTTTAAAGCCTCCCATTCCGTGGGTCTCGATCAAGTAGTCAAGCAGTTTAAAGCCGGATTTTCCAAGGAAGATTGATCTCAAGCCAACAAATCTGGGCTTATCCCCAGATTTGTGATAGTTTACCCGTGAAAACTTGCTCAGCTGGCCCAGTCATGTAAACTCGCTGATCGGTTTCGGACCATTCAATGTCGAGACAACCACCAGGAAGCTCCACGGTACAAATGCGATCGCTTTTCTCAGTTAACACACCAGCCACCACAGACGCACAAGCCCCCGTGCCACAGGCGAGAGTTGCCCCAGCACCCCGCTCCCAAACCCGCATCTTGAGATAATCGGGACGCACCACTTGGATAAATTCTGTATTGGTTCGTTGGGGGAAAACTGAGTGATGCTCAAACAGTGGACCAATGGTTTCCAGAGGTATGGCATCGGCATCCTCCACAAACGTTATACAGTGAGGATTTCCCATACTGACACAGGTAACCTCCCATAATTTGTCAGCTATTTCGATGGGGGTATTGATCACCTTTTGGTCAGCCTCTGCCAAAACAGTGGGAATTTGAGCTGCACTAAGCTGGGGCATCCCCATATCCACCCTGACTTTACCATCGCCCTTGAGTTCAGGAATGATCACCCCAGCCAGGGTATGGATCCGATAATGAGTTTTGTGATTATCCCCCTCTAAATCAGCCAGAAACTTTCCTAAACAGCGAATCCCATTACCACACATCTCTGGTTCAGAACCATCAGAGTTGAAAATCCGCATCGTATAGTCAGTACCGTCTTGTCCTGGCAGGGCAAAAATCACACCATCTGCACCGATTCCAAAATTGCGATCGCATAGCTGCAGTGCTTGCTCTGAGGTTATTCTGGGTTCCAGGTCATCCCGATTATCAATCAGAATAAAGTCATTCCCAAGTCCATGGTACTTTGTAAACTCCATAGTAAACTCCCTATTAATCGGCTCTGGTGCTATGGTAATTCTTTTGCAGCCTTTTGTTTAAGTTTCGCGAATTTTCCTCGATTTAGCTACCGACTGATTAAAATACTTTTTCTGATTATGCTGCCCAAAACGCCAAAAACCCTCCTGGCCAAGTATGATTGGTTATGATTGGTAGGGTTCCCACGCATTCCACGATTTTTTGTGATTATGGCCCAATTCGATACCGGCTTGCCCAGTATTAGTCAAATTCAAGGCTATATCAAAGACCAACAACTCCTAGAGCTAAAACTTCTCACTGGAGATTCCTTTAGCGGGCAATTGTGCTGGCAAGATCAAAACTGCCTGTGTCTGATCAATCAAGATCAGCAGACCATCATGATCCCTTATCATGCGATCGCTTATCTAAAGCCACAAGCAGCTCAAGGCTAAAGCTTTAAGGCTCAAGGCTCAAGACTGTTCTTTGAATGCATTCTGCATTCTGAATTCTGCATTCTGAATTCTTCATTCTGAATTCTTCATTTTTGATTTACAACTTATAGCTTAGTCCAGTCAGTAACAATATAGTTGCGATAATACAGCCGAAGCATCCCAGGGCAAGATTAGTCATATTCGATTGACTTGCTGATGCTAGGGCTGTATTTAGATCCGGTGAAGTTAGACGTTCATAGTTTTTTATTGCCACATTCGCTTCTGGTAAAGAAGATATCAGACTACCGATAAAATAATGTAATCCCACAAAAACTGCTGAGCCCAACCACTGACTTAATACTGAACTATATAGTTCAGTATAGGCCAAGAATAAGGCATTTAAAACATAACATAATACCGTCAGGGATATAGTCCCTAAAAAAAACTTCCACCAGTTTGACTCAAAATCTTCCTCAGTGATATCTTCAAATAATCCTGGGCGCTTCTTTTTCAAGTTATTTTCAAAATACACAAATATCCCAATCCCAATTATACAGATCAACACTCCGATTAATAACCAGTGCCATGTTCTTAATGGGATGTCTTCTGATAAATAATTAAACTGAAAGCCTCCGGTTAGGCACCAATAGGCTATACTGGCAAATCCAAACATACTTAAGGACATAATTGAATGCCAAATTACCAACTTTTTTTCACGATTGATTAGAGTCATGAGATTTAATATCTTATTGAAATCCCTCTTAAAAAACCACTTAACTAAAACAAATAATGGAGCAACAAAAAACATAAGATAAATGTTTGCAAAATTTGAGCCTAGTGGGGTAGCTATCCCTCCTAGCCTACCTAATCCCAGTGAGACAAGCATTAAAAGTAACTCAGGATTGTTGGTACTTGAGTTAATCACCAAGGTGCGTTGCTCGCGCCCTAAATAGTCACCAGCAAGACCCGCTGCACAGCTGACCATCAAGTCAGTGGTGTAGGGAATTAACCAAAAGCAAAATGTTACGGCTGTAATTAAAGAAATCACCAGGAATGGGATTTCACCAATGAAGTCATGGAGCTTGATGATCCAACTGTCCATTAATTTAAACCTCGACTTAGTTTGGCAATCGTGAGTTACCCTTAAAAAAAACTATTTCATAGTTTGGGATTGATTGATATAGAGAATCCATCCACCGAGTTAGCCTAACCGTTAGTGTGATAGACTATCCACCTTAGTTAGATGTCCTTTTATGATGGCACCTGACTCAATCTTCTTTGGTCCCGTTCATCTGCAAACTAGATGGAATTGGAAACACACTGGGCTAAATGATAGTCTATGCCCCAGTAGCTAAAGAATAAAAATCTATAGTCGCGCTTTGTATAAGTCAGTGAAATCACTATCCTCTCATGGCTCACTATCAGGGCTAGAGCACTATTCTCCTTCTAGTCCCACCCCACTTCTGAGTGCAAAGCACCTTGCCAAACGCCTGATTACAACGACAGCAATAGCCCTGGCATCGGGTTTTGTAGCCCTGTGCCAACCAGTGCAAGCTTTACAGGTACAAGTTCAACCAGACAATCCCCAGTTAGGCGATACTTTGTCAGTGGTAATTCAAACGGAAACAGTTGGTTCACCACCAACCGTTTCTATGGGTCAAAAGACCTATCCTACTTTTGCAGCAGGGACAAATCGTTATCGCGCTTTAGTACCCACTACCCCATTAGATAAACCAGGAAAATTGGTTTTACGAGTGGCTGGTGATGGTAAAGTTAACAACATAGCTGTACCACTTCAGAATCGGTCTTTCCCTGTCCAACGCATCTGGCTGTCTGGCAAAGCCTCTGCCCCAGCAACCCAATTTGAATTAAATCGGGTTGCCCAGTTTAAAAAATTATTGACCCCAGAAAAATTCTGGAATGGTAAATTCTATAGACCCAACAATGCTCGTGTCTCCAGTGTTTTCGGTGTTCGTCGCTACTACAACGGTGTCTATGCTAAAAACTACTACCATCGTGGTGTTGACTATGCCGGTCGCTTCGGTTCACCAGTAGTAGCACCAGCAGCAGGACGGATAGCACTAGTGGGACGAGAGTCTGAAGGTTTCCGGGTTCATGGGAACACCGTAGGGATTAACCATGGTCAAGGGGTACTCAGTATCATGCTGCACTTGAGCGAAATTAAAGTTAAAGAGGGGGATTTTGTTCAAGCTGGCCAGGTCATTGGTACCATTGGTTCTACAGGTGCTTCCACTGGTCCTCATCTACATTGGGGTCTCTATGTTCACGGTAAGTCGGTTGACCCAGTACCCTGGAGATGGGAAGGTATCAATTGACCTGACCCTAGCCCATCACTTAGCTAAACCGCGAGAAGCCCCGCACTTTACCTTCATTGGGTAAGTGTCGTATGGGAAGCGCGGGGCAAGGGTCGGAACGTCGAAATGCCAATGGGCTATACTAGGGACAGTAGGGGAAACAAATTAAGAGCTAACCGCCACCTACTAGCTAAACATAGAACGAGTTGTATTGTTCCGGCGCGGAGGGGCATCCCGGAGACGAAACCGATAGATAGGGTCGCCTTAATCAATAAGATTTAACCTTTTTACCCTAAGCCTACCAACCATAAAGGCGACCCTATCCTTACGGTAACTTCTGACCGTGTCGTTAATAAAGTAACCCGTGTAACCGTTCGCGCAGCGTCGGCGAAAGCCGATATCGTTGGATGGTGTTGGTAAGAAGCCCACGCTGTACCGCGCTTGTCAGCGTCGGGAGTATGTCACCTGGATCACCTATACTATAACTAAGCCAGCACATTTGCTATCATAGATAAATCTAAACATCAAGGGTAAAGGGCTAGCCACTGTTGACGATTTTCTCCAAATATCTTGCAGTATCT
>NZ_JAAHHZ010000268.1:0-6417 GCF_010672005.1 Moorena sp. SIO4A5
TTTGTGATGAATCCGTTTCTGCTCTAGATGTTTCCGTACAGGCACAGGTCCTGAATTTGCTCAAACAATTGCAGGAGGATTTCGGCTTAACCTATATCTTCATTTCCCATGACTTGAGTGTAGTCAAATTCATGAGCGATCGCATTATGGTAATGAACCAGGGCAAAATAGAAGAAATTGGTTCAGCTGACAGTATTTATCGAGAACCTCAGCAGGATTATACTCGTCAGCTGATTGCTTCTATTCCCACTGGTACTCTCGATCGGATTCAACAGCAGCAAGACAGACGACAAGCTATGGAAATACCTGAGATTAGTGATCCATGGTCTGTTAATTCTGAGATTAGTGATCCATGGTCTGTTAATTAAGGGAAAGGTTATTTTTTTTAATTCAAAATTTAATTCAAAATCCCAACTTAAAAATTCAAACAGGTATAGCCTTATAATTTTTAATTGTTGACAACGGATACAAGCCCCTGAATTAATTTCAGGGGTATTTTTGAATTTTGAATTGATAATTTTGAATGGTCGCAAAGCAATCTACCTTCCTCCCAAATTAGTTTTTTAAGTTTTTTAACGTTTTTGTATTATTTTAGTGTTTTATGTTATTATGAAAGTAAGGGGGCGACCGATGAAGGCGCTCAAAGGAGTGGAGATTCCGTAATCTCCCATACAGGCTAGGGTTCAAGCGTAGTTCCCACCCGAAGGGGTAATACGAGATGGATATATCCGGCATCAAGCTAGAATACTCCCGAATCGTTTTATCTCACAGCTAGAGGGTAATGCGTAACTCGATGCAGATACCGCCTGATAAGAGGTCGTTTGGGAAAGAACTAATAGGTTGACGAAAGGAATCGTTGATTGAAGCGTCGTAATTAGTAATATCCCTGCTAAAAGCGGTAATGGGGATAAAAGCTCCAAGGGTTAATTCACTCCATACTGAATAACTGAGAACCCCATATGGACTCGGCGTATAGACGACAACCTACAGTTTGAATCTTCTTTGTGCGTAACCGGGTAAGCCGAGATTGAGTCCTTATTCTAGGTCGATGAATAAGGTAGCCAAATCGTAAGAAGAGGTATAACTCTCAGTCCGGTAGAAGTCTGAACCAAGCTAAGGCCAACAAGACGAAAGTCAACGGGAAATCACAGAAATGTGTATAACCGGTTGGATAGAGGATAATCCCTCAACTCGTGCATAGTGCTGAATTTCAGAGCCGATTCCAAGCAAAGAAATTATAGGGATGATTTCCTTAATTGCGATGGAAAAGATAGAACCGAATTCAAAAGAAAACGGTATCGTAACTGAACAAACTACCTATTGGCATTCCGTAAACTGGAAAAGAGCTTATAGGACAGTCAGGAAATTAAGACGTAGAATATTCCGAGCGACTCGCGAAGGTAATTGGAAATTGGTGAACAAACTACAACGCCTAATGCTGCGTAGTTATTCCAACATACTCATCTCCGTGAGACAGGCAGCACAACTTAACAAAGGAAAGAATACCCCTGGAATTGACAAAATAGCAAAATTAAATCCCAAACTCAGGGGAGAGTTGGTCGATGCTCTATCAAGTTATCGCGCCTGGAACCCAATACCGACCAAACGTGTATACATACCTAAATCCAATGGTAAAAAACGACCACTGGGAATTCCGAGCATGATTGACAGATGTATACAAGGCATCGTCAAAAATGCACTAGAGCCTGCATGGGAAGCCAAATTTGAACCCACATCATACGGGTTTCGACCTGGCAGGAGTACCCATGATGCGAGACAAAGGATTTTCACTAACATTAGTGGAGAAAGAAACAAGAAATGGTGGGTATTGGATGCCGACATTACAGGATGTTTTGACAACATTGCCCATGAACCACTACTTGAAAACATTGGAAACTTTCCCGCCCGAAAACTAGTGAAACAATGGCTGAAAGCAGGATACATGGAAGGCGATGTATTCTATAACACTGAAGCCGGTACACCACAAGGAGGAGTAATTAGTCCACTATTGGCCAACATTGCACTCCACGGGATGGAAGAGGTACTAGGTATTAGATACAAATGGAATACCGATAAGAGAAGGAAATCCGGAGGTACATGGAACAATATCACCAATAGGACATTCGTCCGCTTTGCTGATGACTTTGTGGTTTTAACAGAAACCGAAGAAGATGCAGCAAACGCTAAGGTAATCTTACAAGAATGGTTAGCCAAAAAAGGACTGAGCCTATCGGAGGAAAAAACCAACACTAGACACCTCACTGAAGGATTTGACTTCCTAGGATGGAATTTCCGCAAGTATCGAACCACTGCACGAAAGTCGGAATTGGTTACCCTCATCAAGCCATCCAGTAAAAACATCAACAAGTTCAAAAAATCCCTGAAGGAAACCTTCAAGAAACTGAAAGGGGCAACTCAATTACAAGTCATTAAAGAACTCAATCCGAAAATTCAAGGATGGGGCAATTATCATGATGGAGTAGTTGCCAAAAAAACCTTCACAAAAGTTGATAGCTATATACACTGGAAGTTAAACAGATGGGGGAAACGGAGACACCCGAAAAAGTCTTTAAACTGGGTTAATAACAAGTACTTTGGGAAATTATGTCCAGGAAGAAATGACAAATGGGTGTTCGGAGACAAATCCCTTAAAGATGTATACGTACAAAAACTGGCATGGATACCTATTAAGCGACACACCTTAGTTCAATATAAAAATAGCCCAGACGACCCGAACCTAATCGAGTACTGGGAAAAACGAAAAAGCGAACAAAGGGAAAAAACAGCTAGAAGTAGGTTCTCTACCGGGAGGGATAAAATAGCAAACAGACAGAACTATCTCTGTCCTGTGTGCAATCAAACCCTTGGGGTTAGTGATGAATTACATTTACATCACATTATACCCAAACATTTTGGTGGACTAGATAAATCAGAAAATTTAGTTTACCTACACAGCGACTGTCACCAATCCATACATGCCTTGGGTGCCACTAATCTCAACATACAGGAAATGCTGAGAGTTGGGATAAATAAACCCTCCAAGAGCCGGAACAAAAACCAAAAGGTACAAACCCGGAAATCTAGAAAAAGAAGTGGCAATGATAAGTGAGTTCTTTTGGAATTGGTAGCGCCGTGTACTTGGAAACTTGTTCGCACGGTGCTTTGGGGACGAAGCGGGAGTAATCCCGCTGACTTACCCGATAGATAAGGAGATAGAAAGAAGCCAGCGCAAAGTTTCCATGGCAAACGCTGGCTTCTGGCTCCTCCATTAACACAAGGAGATACATCCTATGCTAAAACCATTTCACCCTGATGGTGAGGCTCACCCCTACCAAGAAACTGTGGAACAGGCTTCTGTGGAACAGGCTTCTGTGGAACAGGCTTCTAGCCTGTGTCCCACAAACAGGCTAGAAGCCTGTTCCACACTGATTATGGACAGGGGTATACTCATCCCTCCCTTCTATCCCTATACCCGACATTTCTCTCAGTGGCGGATTTGCCATCTCATTTTGCGACTAGCGCTATACTTTTGGAGTTCACCAGCCATCACCGTACTAGCCTGTGAACAAGACTTAGAAACTCTAGCAGTAGAGGAAGCTTTATGAAAAAGCCCCGTCCTCTAACCGAAAAAGACCAAGCCTTAATCCAGCGCTACAGTAACTGCAAATTGGGGATGACACCACAACAGTTTTATCGAAAATGGTTAGTGACTTACGAGGTCATCGCCTGTATTTGCTCCCGTAGCGAAGGCACAGTACAGCGCTGGTTTGCCAGAGGTCACAACTATCGCTCTCCGATGGCAATTGATTTGTACCATCTGGCCATAATGGATTTCCTTCTGGAGCATTTTGAAGAAATTCCTGAAGAACTCAAGAATTTCCTGTGTCCACCACATTAACAAGATGGAGATATCCGGAGATGGGCTCAGAATCGTCTTTATTTCTTTGATATCCAGATAGCATCGGTATTTTCAGGCTTGGGTAATGGTAATGGTAATTGTGATTACTCTCGTACCATTACCCATTACTAAAAAAAATACCAATGGTTCAAAGTAGGACTACACAGAGATTTCTAGGGCTATGAGACATAATTGTTATTTTTATGTCCTATTTTGTTTTAATTATTAAGGGTAGAATAAATTTTTGTTGCTAATATACTACGTAATACTTGGAAACTATCAAGTGTTAAGGGTTTAGTTAAGTGGTTATTTTTATCATGTAATATCACTTTAGGTAGAAAATTTTAGGATTTTTATTCTCTACTACCTACTTACTACTCCCTAATACCTTTGCTAAGGGCTAGTTTAACTAGCAAGTAATTTCAATCAATTACCTAGGAGTATTTTTTCAATGTCAGACCTGAACAATCCAGAAGAAAATTCCCAAGCAGTTCCCTTTTTTGCCCGCTACTTGGAGGGACAATTTATTGAAGACTTATCTAAAGAAGAAATGGAAACTGTCAAAGGTGGTACTATATTGCCTATTCGCAGTCTTACCAGAAAGTACCCATCTGATCGGGAAGATTGGTCGGGGGTAACCTTTAAGTTTCGAGATGATATAATAGTTGAGACTCAAAAGTACCCATCTGATCAAGAAGATATATAGCAATCCGTGTAATATTTTCAGACCGGGGATATCTGGAAAATGGGGAAGAATCTACCCAGATCCTAACTTATTTATTTTAGGTTTCAATTAAAAATTTTCGCCAATTTGGCGTTACAGCTAGGGAGGCATGGCTTTTAATAGATTTATAGGAAAATAGTTGTGTCTATTCATGGGTCTATTCATGGATATACTCATACTTAGCCACATCCTATCTCCTATTTCCCCACATCTTATTTATCCACTAGGAGTTTAAAGCCATGTCTAATATGGACAAACCAGAAGAAAATTCCCAAGCAGTTCCCTTTTTTGCCCGCTACCTAGAAGGGCAATGGTGCGAAGAGCTATCTGAAGAAGAAATGGATGATGTTAGAGGCGGTCGCGGTTTTGCGATGACACGGAAGTACCCCTCTGATTGGGAAGATAGTGTCGGATGCTTTACTCGGAAGTACCCCTCAGATCACGAAGAGGGTGGTGGTGGTCCAGTCATGACTAAGAAGTATCCCTCAGATCACGAAGAGGGTGGCGGTGGTCCAATCATGACTGAGAAGTTCCCATCGGATCAAGAAGATGGTGGCGGTGGTCCAATTGTGACCCTGAAGTTCCCCTCTGATGAGGAAGATGTTCACCAGAAGTAATATCGTGTCTGGTTGACTATAGCGTTATTTATAACTGCTATAACACAATTAATAAAGGTCAAGAATTCGATGCAGCAGGTAATTACAGCAAAGCTGAAGTTGAACTGCACACCGGAGCAAAAAGAAAAGCTTCGTGCAGTTACTTTAGCCTATCGTGATGCCTTAAACTATACATCGAAATTGGCCTTTGAAAACGGCAAAATTTCCTATGCGGCTAAGTTACAAAAGCAGGTTTACTACGACATTCGATAACGCTTTATGTTACCAGCCCAAATGGCATGTAATGTACCTCGACAGGGAGCTGCAATCTATAAAAATCTCTGGATGAAAGTAGAGCGTAATGCTACTCACTTAAAATCTGGAATTACCAACAAGCGAAAGGGTTAGATACCCCTCCTAAATTCATAGCTCGAACTTGTACGTTTAGTTACAAGCGTGACTACTCGTTTGTTAAAGGTAAAGCTAGCCTAGTTACCTTAGAAGGTCGCATAAAAGTTGACTACTCCGGATATCAAAAACACTTAGACTTGATTCATTCAGGTATAGCCAAAATAGGTGCAGCAATAATTTGCTATGCTGAAAAAACCAAGACTTACTATTTACTAGTAAGCTTAGAGTTGGAGCTACCCGAACTTAAACCTGAAGCGATTAAACGTGTTGTTGGTGTGGATGTAGGTCAGCGCTATCTAGCCGTAACCTTTGATACGAATAAAACAGCTGGTTTCTTTTCTGGCAAGTCAGTAATTCATAGAGCTAATCGTTACTATAAAACGAAACAAACTCTACAGCGAAAAGGCACTCGTTCGGCTACCAGACGGTTGATAGTCCTGTCAAAACGAGAGAGACGGTTTAACGCTGATATTAATCACTGTATTGCCAAACGTGTCGTGATTTTTGGCTCATTGATTGGTCTAGAAAATATTACCCATAATCCTGATCAAATTAAGCTAATACAACTAGGCCATGAACCATCTATAAAACTGTGTAAACCCCATAGAAATAAAAGGATTTGGGAGTTTACTAAGTTACATTACTTCATTGACTATAAAGCCGTTTTGGGTGGCGCTTTAGCGATTAGAGTTGATGCTGATTTTACTTCCCAGTCATGTCCCCGTTGTGGTCACACCAGTAAAGCCAATCGACCCAATAATGGATTAGATTTTGATTGCATGGCTTGT
>NZ_JAAHHZ010000269.1:0-6412 GCF_010672005.1 Moorena sp. SIO4A5
ATGAAATTCCGCGAACTGATCGAAGATCAAGCTGCTATTCTGATCACCCATCGCTTATCTACTGTAAAAATGGCTGACCGGATCTATGTGATGGACCAAGGTTCAATTGTAGAAAGCGGTACCCATGCGGAACTGATGCAGTTAGATGGTACTTATGCCCATTTGTTTGAAACTCAGGCTAAAAATTATCGCTAACTTGAAGGTCAGCTATCAGCTATCAGCTAATGCGCTATGGGCATTAGCTGGCCGCTGACCGCTGACTGCTGAATGCTTTCCTTCTGACTTCCCTACTCCCTACTCCCTACTCCCTACAACGATCTACCTCACCCAATTGAGAACTGCTATAGCATTTCCATTTGAGATGTGAACATAAAATTAAACTCTTTAGGTAACAGGAAACTCGGTATCTGCTAACAGGGGTAAGGAATACCGAGTTTTTTTGATTATAAAAAATTACCGATATAGGTTTACAACTTATTTGTAAATAGTCTAATAATGGCTATTTTTTTTAGCTGATCTTTAGAGATATTCTTTGGTTAAATAATTTAAGTTTTGTTAATTTTTTAGGTAATTGTGGAAAAAATCGATTAATTAGGATAAAGTTTAATTGAATTGAAGCGCTAAAATTATCAATCTTAATCCGCTTAAGATTAATCCGCTTAAGACAGTCTAAAGGCTACCGGGGTGAGAATCTGCAATTAGATTCATGAGCTATGGACTGTGAACCAAAATTTAGGATGGTATCTGGAATCAGTACTAGCTGTTAAGTCAATGATGGTAACCCTCACAAGTCCTCCTAATTAAAGGGGATTTCGGGAAATGAATAAAAGCTAAACTACTTGGTTTTACGTTTGTATTGCCTAAGTCATGAATCTGATAAGTTCAGGAATTTATTAATTTTTGTTAACGAAAATTTGCTAAACAAAGGCTGCTTTATTGTCACATTAAAAAGCTAATTACTAAACCATAATAGCTAAAATTTAGCTACATATAGTTAGAGCGAAAGCCTTGCGCCCCTAGAATTAGACTTGAGCAACGGATGCAAAGGTAATTTCTGAACTGAAATGGCTGATCAAGGGGAGTCAAGAAACTACTGTATCCGTTTCTTGTGATTGCATCTACGCGCAATAGTTATTTGAGAAATTAATTATGAGTTTGGATGGCACAATATCTAAAACAATATCTAACTGTTTAGTTGGCGATATCTCTGAAATTGACAGCCAATCACTGGATTGCAAACCTTTGGGTAGCAAAAAGCAAAAGCTGTTTTCCTATGTTGCTTATGGTTTGGGAATTCACTCGGCGCTACCAATCCCAGAGTTTATCCCAGCAGAAGTAGAGTGTGATGTTACGATTCACATTCAGAGTAATGATTACAGTACGGGATGCGTTCCCGTAGCGGAGGCCGTAGGCCACGCTTTCGCCGTAGGCGACGCTGCGCGAACGGGAACGGCTGAGGCCGTAGGCCACGCTACGCGAACGCCGAATCGCAAAATCACTGACTACATTCCAAAGGAAGTTATCCAGCAGCCGATGGCTTTGCAGTTGAGTCCAGAGGAGGCGGTGATTTATCTCAAAGACACAGGGCTGTTTCTGGTACAGAGGGGAAACAGGATTACGATCATTCCCGCAGCAGAAGCCTCCCTTAGCCGCATTCAAACGGCTCTAGTGGGAACTGTGATGGCGATTCTGCTCTATCAGCGGGGATTGTTGGTGCTACATGCCAGTGTAGTCAATATTAATGGTGGTGCGGTTGTTTTCTTGGGTAATTCCGGTGAAGGTAAGTCTTCAATTGCTGCTGCACTCCATACTCAGGGATACAGAATCATCACTGATGATGTTGCACCTGTGACGTTGAATCAGGGGACAGCGAAAGTTGCTCCTAGCTTTCCTCAAATTAAACTAAGTCGAGAAGTAGCTGGGGTTTTGGGATATGACCAGGATAAGCTGGCTCTGCTGGTACCGAAGTTAAATAAACCTGGCTATCGGTTAAATCAGGATTTGACCGAAGCGCTACTACCAATCCGGTGCATCTATGTACTGGTTTCAGGTTCACAGTTGAGTATTAAGTCTCTGAAACTTCAGGAGGCGGTGATGGAACTATCCCGTCATTCCCGTCTCAACAGCTTATTTGACTCTGAGAAAGCATCCCATCTTCTTCAGTGTGCTCAGCTTGCCAATCAGTGTAGTGTTTATCGTCTCCAGCGACCTCGTAACTTGGCTTTGTTGCCAGAGTTAGCGAGGTTGGTGGCAGAACATCAATTTATACAGGGCCAAATCTAAAAGGTAACAGGTAACAGGTAATATAATAAATTACCCAAAGCCCGATTATCCATTACTCAAAACAACTTCGAGCTCCTAATCAACTGTTATCAAAAACTGTAATAAACCCCTTCAAACTAGTTGAAGGGGTTTACTTTAATCTGTCCGAGGTGATATCTATTCCTTTACCGCTAAACTAGCTTGTTTAAAACTATGGTAGTCTGGTTTTCGTGTCTGAGTGGAAGGTATCTATATCCTACTGGCCAATGCTGGCGTAGATGTAGTTGCTCTCTGTTCTAGACTAAATCTAATCACTGTAGGACTA
This sequence comes from Moorena sp. SIO4A5, assembly GCF_010672005.1. Taxonomy (NCBI): domain Bacteria; kingdom Bacillati; phylum Cyanobacteriota; class Cyanophyceae; order Coleofasciculales; family Coleofasciculaceae; genus Moorena; species Moorena sp. SIO4A5. Next base: position 2,588 of record NZ_JAAHHZ010000269.1, read on the forward strand.
ATGAAAATCGCTACCTGGAACGTCAACTCAATTCGGAGTCGCCAAGCTCAAGTAATAGATTGGTTGCAACGGACCCAAGTAGATGTGCTTTGCCTGCAAGAAACTAAAGTAGTGGATGCCCAGTTTCCGCGATCGCTTTTTGAAGAATTGGGGTATTACCTTTATATTTCTGGGCAAAAATCCTATAATGGTGTAGCCATTTTTAGCCGGAAACCAGCCACAGACTTAAGTACGGGCTTTGCTGCGGTGTTGGATACTGCTCAGGTCGGGGACTTAGATGAACAAAAGCGAGTGATTAGCGCTATAGTAGACGGCGTCCGCATTGTTAACCTCTATGTTCCCAATGGGGCTTCCGTGAACAGTGAGAAGTACGACTACAAGCTGCGTTGGTTGAAGATACTGCGGGACTATTTACACAGTATTCTAGAACAACAGTCCCATGAACTTTGTGTATGTGGGGACTTTAATATTGCCCCAGAAGACCGGGATATCCATGATCCTAAAGGCAAAGAAAACCACATCATGGCGTCCCCAGTAGAACGTCAAGCCCTACAATCGGTCTTAGACCTAGGGTTAGCGGATGCCTTTCGCAAATTTACCAAAGAAGGGGGTAATTTTAGTTGGTGGGACTATCGCACCCGTGCCTTTCGGGGTAATCGAGGTTGGCGCATTGACCATATCTACCTAACCCCCAATCTTTACAATCAAGCGATTAGTTGTACCATTGACATAGAACCGAGAAAACTAGATAAACCTAGCGACCATGCCCCTGTAATCGTCAAGTTTTAGTCAAGTTTTAGTCAAGTTTTAAAGGCAAAAGCTATGCAAATGGAAAATGGAAAATGGAAATTAACAATTAAACTTAATAATTAAAATTAACAAATAAAATCAACAATTAAAAATTACAATTGACAATTATAGCAGTCGAAGTAAAGGGTAATAAATGTTTCTGTTCCCTATTCCCTATTCCCTATTCCCTATTCCCTATTCCCAGATCCGCTGTTCCCAAAAACCCAGAACTTTGTACTCACCACAATTAATGACCTTTAAGCACACGATCAATAGCCTGCAATAATTCCTTAACCGTGTAAGGCTTAGACAAAAAGGTCTTAACTCCAGCTTCAGCCGCCGCATCGACTTTATCGCTAATAGGCAACCCACTGATACCAATAATTTTGATCTGCGAGTTAATGTCTCGCAATTGAAGGGTAGTTGTTGGTCCATCCATAACCGGCATCATCATATCCATCAGCACCAAGCTAATATCATCCTGATGTTGCCTATAGAGTGCGATCGCTTCCTTACCATCCCTGCTACTCATCACCCTATAGCCATAGTTTTCTAAGGACGTCTTGGTAATCTCACCAATAGCGGCTTCGTCATCCACCACTAAAATCAACTCACCGTTTCCTCTGGGTAGTTCTAGTTCTTCCTCGGCAGGAATTGGGGAGTGTTCTACTGCTGGCAAATATACTTTAAAGTTAGTACCTACGCCCACTTCACTATACACATTCACAAAACCGGCGTGACTTTTAACAATACCTCTGACCGTAGACAAACCCAGTCCTGTACCTTGACCGATTTCTTTAGTAGTGAAAAATGGTTCGAAAATTCTTGGCTGTATTTTCAAGGGAATACCAATACCAGTATCAGCAACGGTCACCACAATGTAGGGACCTACATCCGCATCAATATGCATCCTGACATAGTTTTGATCTAAAAAAATATTTTGAGCAGACAATGTCAAAGTTCCACCATCAACCATAGCATCACGAGCATTGATGCAGAGGTTCATCAAAACTTGGTGCAGTTGTGTGGCATCCCCAGATACTGACCAAAGATTAGGGTCTATATCCGTAGACAGTTCAATGGATCTGGGAAATGTTTCTAGGATAATGTGGCGAATTTCCCGAATTAAATGCCTGACTTGTAAAACCGTTCGTTTACCTGTAACACCCCGAGCAAACGATAAAACTTGCTTGACTAAACCAGCCCCCCGCCTAGTATTATTCTCTACAGTTTTTAGGAGTTGTAAATGCCGCTGATCTGAGATTTTCAGCTGCAACAATTGAGCAGACATTAGAATAGGAGCTAATAAGTTGTTCAAATCATGGGCAATGCCCCCAGCTAAGGTACCAATGCTCTCCATGCGCTGAGCGTGGAGAAACTGGGTTTCGAGTTGTTTCTTCTCAGTGATATTAGTATTGACAATCAAGATTGATTTGGGCTGTCCCTGAGAATTTTCCACCAAAGTCCAGCGACTTTCAACAATAATTTCTTTGCCATCTTTGGTGACTTGATTCAACTCACCATACCACTCCCCTGTTTTGGCAACACTTTGGTCTGCCTCGGCTAGCTCAGCTGGTGCTTGTTCGTACAACAGTAAATGCTCTTTTTTTCCAATCACTTCTGCTGCGTGCCAACCGTATAGAGACTCTGCCCCTTTATTCCAAAATGAGATAGTATTGTCTAGATCCCGAACCAGAATGGCATCCGTTGCCACATCCAACAACGCTGCTTGTTCCCGAATTTTTTGTTGGGCTTGCTGGCGCTCAAGGGCATAGCGGATGGAACGTTCTAGTAAAGGTGCTCTGAGTTGACTCTTATCTAGGTAATCTGCTGCCCCAGCTTTCATGGCTTCCATGTCAACCTCATGGTCTCCCTGAGCAGTTAGGAGGATAATCGGTGCTGTACACCCCCTGGCAATGGCTTCACGCAGGAGTTCAAGTCCATTATGCTCACCAAGACGGTAGTCTAGTAGATAAACATCATGGTGGTTCTGACCAATCATTTCTAAGCCTTTACCATAGGTTGCCACCCACGTCAAGCTAAATCTAGCCTTCTGGTTTTCCAACAGTAAATCACGAGTTAGAATATAGTCATCTTCGTCATCATCAACGAGTAATACGTTAACCAAAGGGTTGTACATTGGTCTGGTACCATAGGAATAGAAGGAAATTAGTGGAGAATCGAGAGTTCTAAGTTCTGACTTGGGTAAGCAATTTGCCAGGTTTGTGATCAACGAACATTGATGAGGGTCGGTTTTGGAAATAGTCCTGAGTGGATCAGTCTTTAGTGGTACACTAGAAACATCATAAGAAACATCAGAACTTTCAGCTTTCGGTTGTGAGCATTTACTCATGGCAGTCTATTCCCTTCGGGGGGCAATTCGGCGATGTCCAACCAGTACTTTTTTAACGTTTGCATCACCTCAATTAGGGAACTATAGGTGACAGGCTTAACGATGAAAGAATTTGCTCCTAAGTTGTAACTGTGATAAATATCTTCTTCAGCCTTTGAGGTAGTCAGCACCACAACTGGTATAGTTCGTAGATTAGGATCAGCCCTAATTTCTATGAGGGCCTCACGACCATCTTTTTTCGGCATGTTCAAATCCAGTAGGATTAAACTTGGACGAGGGGACATGCTCGCCTGCGTGTGTTTACCACGGTGATATAGATAATCCATCAATTCTTCGCCATCACTGACAAAGTATAGTTCATTGGTCAACTGACTCTCTAAGAGAGCCTCCCTTGCCAACAGACAATCATCCGGATCATCATCTGCCATTAAAATTACCACGGGATTTCGGCTTTCATTCACTAAGCATTATCTCCTCGACCAACAATTATAAAGGAATTACAAAGGAATTATGAAGGAATTATGAAGGTTCAAGGGATAAAAAATTTGAGGTATAGCAGAAGTCAGAAGTCAGAAGTCAGAAGTCAGAAGTCAGAAGTCAGAAGTCAGAAGTCAGAAGTCAGAAGTCAGAAGTCAGAAGTCAGAAGTCAGAAGTCAGAAGTCAGAAGTCAGAAGTCAGAAGTC
>NZ_JAAHHZ010000027.1:0-108857 GCF_010672005.1 Moorena sp. SIO4A5
GAACGGTTAAGTCTCGTCTTTTCCACGCTCGAACTTCCCTACGGAAATATATCATCCAACAACAAGGAGAGATGCCATGACTCAGTTTCAACCTGATGACCAACAATGGCAAGCATTTCTGCGCCAAAATCGACCTACTCCTCCACCAGGAGCATTTGACTTGGAGGAACGAGTTATAAATGCGATCGCTAAATCCCCACCGCCTAGTCGTAAACCAGAGCTTTGGTTACTTCCATCAGCGATCGCTGTTGGTTTACTGATGGCTTGGAGTGGTTACCGCACCCACAATTTAACCACTCTAGAAGCTTTCTTAGAGAAAAATTGGCATGGAGTTGTGGGAGAGACATCGGTGAGCAATGTCATTCATACTCCACCAGCTGATTGGATGATATTAGCCAATACTGGACAATAAATGCGCATAGTAGGAACCATCACCTCAGTATCTCCTATAGAGGATAAGGTTTGACCTGTTAAAAGGTTGGCTCTAGCCAACGGCTATGGCAAGGTAAAAGTGGGTTGTCAACCTTCAACCTTCAACCTTGGCCTTTCGGCCACGCTACGCGAACAACTTTCAACCTTCAACCTTGGCCTTTCGGCCACGCTACGCGAACAACCTTCAACCTTCAACCTTGGCCTTTCGGCCACGCTACGCGAACAACCTTCAAGTTGAATTTTAAACCTTCAATATTTCTTACAAACTTTAAATTAAAGACATTTATAGGTAACTTCCATGCTGTTACGTCCAGGTTATATTTTGTCACTTCTCATGGTTACCCTGACTGGCTGCACTGCTGTAGCTAATTCCAACCCTGTAACCTCTCAATTGATTCCCAACCCTGAGGGTCAACAACACCCAAAATCAATTAAGGATAGGTTAGTCAGGGAACTGAATCTCAACCACGTGCAAAGGAAGCAGCTACATTCCATTAGGATAGAGTATGAAGAGTCCATTATAGATCTTCGTCAGGAAATGAGTCAAGCCAAGCAGACATTAAGTGATTTGATGGTGGGTACAGCTGACAGAGAAACTATCCGCACTCAATACCAACAAGTTCAAGTATTGAACCAGCAGCTAGGAAAGTTACGCTTTGAGAGTATGTTGCAGATGCGAGAGGTGATGACTCCTGAACAACGCATCCAGTTTGCTCAATTCATGAGACAGCGCAGCAACCAAAATCCTTTATCGGATTAAGTAGAACCACAAAGGATAAGGATTTTGAGATTTATTTATCTACATGGTTTCGCATCTAGCCCTGAGTCAGCCAAGGCGGTGTATCTACAGCAGGCTTTTGCTGGCCTCAATGTCGCTCTAGTAGTTCCTGACCTTAATCAAGATGACTTTAACCATTTAACAATAAGTCGCCAGCTTAGTCAAGTGGGAGCATTACTGCCCTTAGATGGAACACCAGTCACTTTAATTGGTTCTAGTTTGGGTGCTTTTACCGCTGCACACTTAGCACAAAAACATCCACAAATCAAGAGACTGGTTCTACTAGCACCAGCATTTGGGTTCCTTCGCCATTGGTTGCCCAAATTAGGAGCAGAACAGCTCAATCAGTGGCGCTCCGAGGGATATCTAGAGATTTACCATTACCGAGAAAACCGAAAGCTTCCCTTGCACTACCAGTTTCTAGAAGATGCCCGTCAGTATGAGGCTTTGGAGCTAGGGCGACAAGTACCTACTTTGATTCTACATGGGTGCTATGATGACGTGATTCCTATCATCGAGAGTCGTGATTATGCCAGTACCCGCCCTTGGGTGCAATTGGTTGAATTGGAGAGCGATCACGGTTTGCGGGATGTGATGGCGTTGATTTGGGCAGCAGTTCGGGAATTTTGTGATCTTTAGGTCAGTTGAGGGGTGAGTGTTCCATCCGATCCAACAGCACATTATTCCGGACATAATCACAATAATTATTTCCCAAAAATTTCACTATAGGCTAGAATTACTCTGTCAAAAAAAAATGAATCGAGATCGAAACTGAGGTTGACTCTCGAGTTCACATTTACTGTCATTGAGTTGAATAAGTTGATGTTAGATTCAATTAAATTCACAAGCTCTCGCTCTAGCCCAACCCAAAATTTGATTGAGCCTCTCTATCCATTTAAACCAGGAGATCTGATTACTTTTTCTGGACTGAAGATCGATGCTGCTCTGATTCGATACTTCACTGGAAGCGATTACAGTCATACGGCGATTGTCCTGGATTCCGATCTGGAAGCAAACGGGAACGGAAAGGTGGCGATCGCTGAGTCCACAAGTTACACAAGTTTGCCGGATTTTAGAAACCAAAAATGTAAACCAGGAGTACAAATTCACTACCTGGAGAATTGGCTCAATGCTTATCGAAACTACGGACAAGCTTGGTGGGTTCCTTTGGCAAAACCATTAAGTTCGGAAGGGATCGATAAAATGCAAAATTGGCTGTGGAATCTTCATGAGCGCCAAGTCAGGTATAGCTGCTGGAAGTCCATCGGAGCTTGGCTGAAAGTTAACCGATATTTGGTTCCTTCTGATAGCCAGAACATACAAAGAATATTTTGTTCGGAACTGGTAACCCAAGCCTTACAAATTGCAGGATCAATCGATGAGTCGGTTCTCGCTTGCCAGCAAACACCCAAAGAAGCAGTTACTTTTGGATGCTTTGAGGCTCCCGTATTACTGGAAATTTAGTCAGGGTTAAACTGTGTTATCAAAATTGCAATCAATCAAAGATATCTGGCGATATCTTGGTTTTAGTTGGGTACATCAGCAGAATCTCGTTTACGTTACCTGCTGGGAAGATCCCAGACTCGATCGTGTTGCCTTAAACTTGCAAGCTGACGATACCGTTGTCGTAATTACCTCTGCGGGATGCAACGCTTTGGAATACGCTCTCGACGCACCCAAACAAATTTACGCCATCGATGTCAATCCCAAACAAAATGCGTTGCTAGAACTCAAAATTGCGGCGATTCGAGAACTGGATTTCGAGCAATTTTTTCAATTGTTCGGTCGCGGTCGGTTGGAGCAGTTTAACGAGATTTATACTCAAAAGCTGCGCTCCCATTTATCTTTACCCTCGCAAGGGTATTGGGACAAAGAAGGAACTAAATTATTCGACAGCGGACGCTCGTTTTATTTTAGAGGAACTACGGGTAATTTTGCTTTCGCTATCAACTACTACATTGATCGCATCCTGAAAATTCGCCCCAGTTTCGATGCCATTCTCAATGCCAAAACCCCAGAAGAACGGCAGGAAATTTACCAGCGCGAGATCGAGCCCGTCTTTTGGAAAGATTATCTCTATCGCTTCCTCAATAGCGATTTAGTCCTGTGGATGCTCGGTGTTCCCGCACAGCAACGTCAACAGATGGAACGCTATCTCGACGAAGGAAGTATCGCGACCTTTGTACGCCAACGGTGCGAAAATGTCTTTACTCGGATCCCCATTCAAGATAACTATTTTTGGCGAGTTTTTCTGAATGGAGAATATTCCCCCGATTGCTGTCCCCAATATTTAAAGGAAGAAAATTTCCTGCGCCTAAAATCCGGGTTAGTGGATCCCATTCAGGTGGAAAATAGCACAATAACCAATTTTCTGGAAAATTGTCAAGCTCGAATTTCTCGCTTCGTGCTTCTCGACCACATGGACTGGCTGAGTCAGTATAATCACGAAGAATTGCAAAAAGAATGGCAAGCTATTTTGACTAGAGCAAGTGAGAAAACTCGCATTTTGTTTCGCAGTGGAGGATTCAAAGTGGAATACCTTGATTCGGTGCAAGTGCGTTATGGCGGTAAAGACCGATTTTTACCAGACTTATTGATGTACAATACTGAATTGGCTGACCAATTGCACCCACGCGATCGCGTCCAGACCTACGGCAGTTTTTACATAGCAGATTTGGTTACTGCTTAAAACCATTTCCACTGGCGAGGGAAGAGAAAAAATGAGCGTTTTATCCGACTTGATTAGCGATCTCAAAACGGTTTATCATCTAGCCAAACCGATCCGAGGGGATAGCCATCAAGAGCGATTGGAAAACTTTTATCGTACTCAATCAACGGATTACGATCGCTTTCGTAGGCGTTTGCTAAAAGGACGAGAAGAACTTTATCAATCCCTTGCCGATAGCGATAGCAATGGCTGTGTCTGGGTTGACTTCGGGGGGGGTACGGGGTCGAATTTGGAATCCATTGCTAATCGCCTCTCTAAGTTTAGTAAAATTTACATTGTGGATTTGTCCCCTTCCCTGCTGGAAGTGGCGCGAGGGCGAATAGCCGATCACGGCTGGACAAATGTAACCACTGTCGAAGCCGATATCACTCAATTTTTACCGCCAGAAGGGGTGGCGGATATCGTCACTTTTTCCTATTCTTTAACCATGATTCCCGAATGGTTTGCGGCGATTGAGCAAGCTGAAAAGAGTTTGAAGCCAGGGGGAATGATCGGGGTTGTGGATTTTTATGTGTCTCACAAACATCCCCCTGAAGGATTGCAACGTCATTCGTTTTTAGCTCGTCACTTCTGGCCGATTTGGTTTGCCACGGATAACGTTTTTCTTTGTCCCAATCGCCTAGGCTACTTGCATCATAAATTTGATACTGTGTCTTTGAAAGAAAAGATGGGAAATTTACCATTTCTACCTGGCTTGAAAGTTCCCTACTATAGGTTTATTGGTCGAAAACGATCTAAAACTTGAAGTTGCTCTAATGGTGGTTAGTGGTACAAAAGTAGTTATTTGAGCCCCGGAAACCTTGAAGCTTACCGCAGCAAAACCACTAGATGTTTATCACTAGCTTGTCTAGGCAAATTAAATGCAAGGCTGTTTAATTTACCAAGCCAACACTAACTCCAAACCAAGCCAACACCAACCAGCCAATTCCCCCTAACCCTAATAACACCGGAGTCAACCAATTACCCCAGCGCACATACAACGTCTGAGTCTGTCGTCGATAAATCGTATCTGCGTGCAACTCATAGGTATTAATCCCGGATAGCCATAGTGTTTTGCCATGGGGGTCTACAATACCCGAATAGCCGGTATTAGTTGCTCTAACTGTCCACCTATCTGTTTCAATGGAGCGCATTACATCTTGAGCATGGTGCTGGGCAGGCATTGTATTACTGTAATGGGCATTATTGGATGCAGTGAGGATAAACTGCCCACCAGCGGCAGCTTGATAGCGGAAGTGGTCGGGAAAAGCTGACTCATAACAAATTCCTACCACTGCTTGACCAAAGGGCGTTTCTACTAACTGGTTAGGTTTACCTGGTGCTAAGTGAGCATCAAGAGGGGATAGTCGGTCAATTAAACGTCCTAAGAATTCTTCAAAAGGAATATATTCCCCCAATGGCACTAATTTGACCTTATCGTAACGGCTCAAGGTCTCACCAGTACCGGTGACAGTAAACAAACTATTGGTAAGGCTACGCCCTCTTTGCCCATAGCCTCCCACCCAAACTAGAACCCCTTTATCTAATATTGCTGAGTAAAAGGAACTAACAGTACGAACCTGTTCTTCCCAAAGAAAAGGTAAGGCAGTTTCAGGAGTTAGCACTGCGTCTACTTTTTGATCTGCCAATGTCTGGTATCCAGTAGTGTAACCTTTTATAGCACGCTGCCAGCCAGCGGAGTAAAGTTTGATTTCATTGGGGATGTTTCCTTGAATAATACCGACTTTAATAGCAGAATCTTTTGATTGCTCAATTGGTTGGCTGTACAGTAACCATCCCAGCAGATGCAAGCTGATTAATAACCCGATTGCTATAGTCACAAGGGTTAAAGGTTTGTAGGGAGTGAATGTTGTAGGTTGAAGGTTTTTAGGAGTTGTTCGCGTAGCGTGGCCTTTTGGCCAAGGTTCAAGGTTTTGAGAGGTTGTTCGCGTAGCGTGGCCTTTTGGCCAAGGTTCAAGCTTGTTGTGATTACTTTCAACTTTCAACCTGTCAACTTTCAACCTGTCAACTTTCAAGCTTCCAACGTTAAACTTATTAATGGTTAAGCCGCTTTCAGCAATTAAACCATTGACGGCGACAATAGCTGCTGTAACTGTTATTGGACCGGATAATTGACCGAGGTGCAAAATTATCAGGTTATGGGGACTTTGGGTATAGGATAAGGAAGACCAGTACAGGGGACTCATACTCCGCAGGGTTTCTATGCCACACCACAAGCCTGTACCGATTAGAACCCGCAAGCAGGAGGTTAAAAGAAAATAGTTTTGAGTGGGGATAGGGAGATTTATATCAGGATTTATATCAGGATTTATATCACGTTGTTGTGTCGCTTTGGTGGATGGGAATTTACAGCGGTTTTCAGATGAATTGACCTCATTACCTTTAGCTGCAAGCCCCCTAAATCCCCCAATTCTGGGGGACTTTAACTCAAGAACCCCCCAAAGTTGGGGGGCTAGGGGGGCGAAACTTGCTGTAATTGATTGAGTTATAGAGATTCCTATTGCCCAGACAGCTACTAGGAGTGCTCCCCAGAGGGTAATGAATATCCAGCAGAATAATGCGATCGCAATACTAGCTAGCCATGGTACCCCCATCCAATCCATCGGGTGAATACCAGTAATCCAAGATAGAGCTAAGCCATGATAACCGATACCCCAGATCAGACCAGATAAAGCATTGCCACGAATACTCTGACCCCTGACTACTATGAACCATAGCGGCACTAGGGCAATCCACGCTAGGGGCCAAGCTTCTGTTGGTGATGGTGTCAGTCCCATCAGGATGCCACCGATTAACGCTAATAGAGCAGTTATCAATTTGGTGAGGTACAAATTTCTAGGTTTTAGGGAGTAAGTAGTAGGGATTAGGGAGTAGGGTTAAGAGTTTGTTTAGTTGTGATTACGGGCGCTGGTATGGATGGGAGTCTTGAAAAATACTGTGTACCTCATGATTATGAAAATTGCTATATATTCAAAAAGTCTCAAGTTGGCGGACCACCTGCTACACGATACAACGTTGTGTAGTAATGCACTAGACCACTACCCACTGCTATAGCGTAGAGCAAAGTTACTAAAACAGCCACCCGACGTTGCCAACGCCAAACTTGCATCAAGCCTGCTGCTAGAAGAATTAAGAAATAGGGGGATACAATTAGTAGATAGCGAGCTTTCCATATGGAACTGGAAACATAGGATATCAATAAGATAGATCCGGCAGGTAATAATGCCCACACTTTAATCCACCAGAGTTTTGTTGAGGGGTGCCTGCTCAATAGAGCTATAGCAAGCAAGCCGATTGCCATGGCTGTATATGCCATGTAATAGAGCAAAGGTACAATATTTGAGGTTAATACATGCTCCACAAGCCAGTCCATGATAGACTGCTGATTGAGCTGTTTCATCAGGTCGTTGGCACTGATGCCTGACCCTAGTAAGTGTCTCAATGGCCAGAAAACTGTCAAGTGGGTGACTTCAGAGACAATTAAGATCATGTTGGGTTTTGGGTACTGTGTCACCCAACCTTTGAGGAATTTAGTGGAAGAATCATTAACTGCTGATACTAAAGGAAGCCAACAACTCCCAATCAGCAGCAGCCTAATCCCAAAGGCAAATAATCGGCGCTTTTGATTACGGAACTGCCATCCAATTAATACCAGATCTGGCAGAAACAAGGTCACACTAACCGGAGTAGTCACAAGGGCTAGAAACCTGCCCACAGCCCACCAGTTGATGGCAGCAAACCTAGGATTTTCAAGGGCATGAGCTAGAGCTAAGGTACCCCCCAAACTTAAGAAGGGGATTAGGGTGTACATCCTTACCTCTTGGGCATGGTTGATAAACAGAGGGGAGAGGGTTAGTAACAGGGCGGCAATCAAGCCAACTGGCTTTCCAGCTAAGCGACGACCCAACAGGTAGATTAGGAAGACACTGCCTAGTCCAAAAATCACAGATAGCCCACGCAACCAAACGGTGCTAGTGCTAAACTGCATCCAAATGTAGAGAATCATGAAATAAAAGGGACGTGTCAGATTCTTCGGAGGCAGTGATATCCCACTCTGGGTTTTGTTAATGCTAAATAGTTCATCGTACCATAAGCTTTCTGTGCCGAGTTGATATAGGTACAACCCAGTAGCGACTAGTAAAATTAGGCCGATCGGCATCCACTTCTCGAGCCAATTTGCTCTTATTCCAAGTGCTGGTGTATTCAGTTTCATAGTGATGCAAAGTTAATTCAAATTAGTTAACTCAAATTAGGGATTGCAATCGCAATCCTAGTACTCTGTCAATTTAGTTTTGAAAATTAGGATAAGGTGTTAGGTGTTAGGTTTTCGTATTTAATCCCTAGCGCTATCCGGTATAATGCTTAATACCAATTAAACGTAATAGTAGAGGATTTTCCCATTTCTAAGACCAAAACCGAAAATCTTTATCAGATATTTATTTAGATATAAAATCTTTATCAAATATTTATTTTTCCCGACTGATCAACGGCCTAATTGTTCCCTTGCCTGCTGACGCAGATTCTTAGCATTGGGGTGATTCGGCTGGATTTGAAGTGCGTTTTCCATGGCATTGATTGCTTCCTTGTATTGACCTTTGGCCCAATAGGCTGCCCCTAAATTACTCCAAGCATCGGCAGAATTAGGATTGAGTTGAAGTGCCCGCTCATAAGCTTTTATGGCCTCACTGTAGCGCTTGAGTTTATGGAGGGCTACTCCTCGGTTAATCCAGGCGTCAGCAAAATCGGGCTTGATTGCGATCGCTTTCTCGTATAGTTCTAGGGCTGCTAGAGTGTTTTGGGATTCCAGAGCTGCACCTTTACTCCACAATGCTTCTGGGTAGTCAGGTTTAAGGGCAAGGGCTTGATCGCAGGCAGCCAGTCCTTCTGGAGTACGCCCTAAGGAATTGAGGCTATAGCAACGACCCCAATGAGCTTCTGCTAAATTTGAGTCCCTTGCGATCGCTTTTTCGTAAGTCATCAGTGCTTGTTGGTACTTTCCTGCTTGCCGCAAGCTCTCCCCTTGGCTGTTTAATTCTATTGCAGTTGGTTGTGTTTCCGTTGGTTGTGTTTCCGGGTCGGATGCCGATTTCGCAGCTGATTCGGTATCCGATTCAGGAATAGTTTTTTGGACTGAGCTGGTAGTAGTACTTTCAGGGGTGTTGCTAACAACGGCTGGAGTTCCAGGTTTTGACTCAGAGCTGGTAGTCGAGGTTTCCGCAACGGTATCGCTAATGTTGTCAGTAATATTGTCAGTTTGACTGACAGGTTTCGTAACTAGAAAAGTCTTAGTACCGATCACAGAAATACTGATACCCATCCCTGCTAAGACAGTAATCATCAACCAAGGCTTAGTTAACCATCTTCGGATGATCTCTGATCTGGCCTGGGTTTGTGCTGATGTTGCTGAAACAGAAACAGTCTCTTCCGGAACTTTAGCAGACATAGCTATTGTTGGTGCAGCAGTTAGCCTCTGAACTGCTGCCAACGCTTCTACTGCGGTCGGGTAGCGGTCACGGAAGTCATAGCGCACCATACAGTCGAGGATATCCGCTAATTCTGAGTTAACTTGGATGTTAACTTGGACGCGATCGCGCCAGTTAATTTCCCCTGTTTCGGAGTTTTCTTTCAGGAACTTGGGATGAATTCCGGTTAATGCCTGGATGCCTACCATACCCACCGCATAGATATCGCTGCTAAAACGGGGATTGCCACCGAACTGTTCTTTGGGGGTGTAGCCATGACTGCCAATAGCAATGGTCTTGGTTTGCCCCGTTTCGGGATCGATAATCTGGGTGCTAGCTTGCTTAACTGCCCCAAAGTCAATCATCACAATTCTACCATCCTTGCGACGGCGGATCAGGTTTGGGGGTTTGATATCACGATGGATCACACGTTGCTCATGGACAAATACTAGGACTTGTAGAATGTCTTGCAACAGAGCAATCACTCGATTTGATTCCCAAGGCTGACGGATTTCTTGGTTGAGGGGTTCTCCATCAATAAATTCTTGGGCCAGATAAAACTCCTGATTTTCCTCAAAATGTGCCAGCAACTGGGGGATCTGATCGTGGTTACCCAGCTGGTAGAGGACTTGGGCTTCTCGCTCAAATAGGCGTTTGGCAATTTCCAAACACTGAGGATCCGTCACCTGGGGTTTGAGCTGTTTGATCACACATTGGGGAGTTCCTGGCAAGTGCAAATCCCGTGCCAGAAACGTTTGACCAAACCCACCTGCTCCCAGCTTGCTGATGATTTTGTAGCGACCGCCTAAGGGGTTTGCAGAATTTATCAGTTGATTGTTCATGTGTTTAGCTTTGATTCTACTCGCTATCCCAGACGTCGCTACAGGTTTACAGGGTTCTATAAGCCTAAGTTTAGTTTATTTATCAATTTTAACCGTATACACCCAGTCTTTATATTTCGGTTCCCGATTTTCGGTAATTGCTGCTAGCATCTCCTTGAGCTTTTCGGTTATTGGTCTGTTTGGAGATAAGTGATAGTTTTCGATTCGTTTAACTGGGGTGATCTTTGCCGCTGTCCCACTCAGAAATACTTCATCGGCAATAAATAGTTCTGATTTATCCACTGGTCGTTGTATAGTTGGCAAGCCCATGTCTTTAGCAAGGGTCAGAATACTATCCCGAGTAATTCCTTCTAGGATATCCTGATCGAATCCAGGGGTAATCAGCTGGCCATTTCTGACCACAAAGATATTCATCCCAGAAGCTTCCGATACTTTCCCCTCAGAATTCATCATAATGGCTTCATCAAAGCGAGACTCTACTGCTTCGCTTTTCGCCAAGGAAGACGTAATATAAGCTCCACTAATTTTACCTCTCAAGGGTAAACTTTGGTCTTGTTGTCGATACCATGAACTAATCCGACAGCTAACTCCCTCAGGAGATAAATAATCTCCTAATTCTAATCCATAAACAAAAAAGTCTTTTTCAATATTATGGAGTCGCGGGGAAATTCCTAAATCTGACGTGTAGACAAAAGGGCGGATATAAAACGACTTAGTTGGTTTATTTTGTTTGATAAACTCAACGATAATAGTCTCGATTTTATCAGGAGGTAAATTGTAGTGTAATAACCGAGCACTATTACTTAGGCGTTGGCAATGGCGGTCTAACCGAAACAGTAAACATTGCTGTGGGTTTTTTGGGTCAGGGATACAGCGTAATCCGCCAAAAGCTCCCGTGCCGTAGTGCAAGGCATGGGTAGCAATGGAGATTTTGGCGTCAGTGAAAGGGACAAACTTGTTCTGAAAGTAAGCAATGGGCAAAAAATCAGGCATAGTTAAAATCAGTGCTTTAAGATTAATTTACCTCAGTTTAACGAGTGGCTGACAGCATGCTCTCCATGGCATTTAGCCTTGTTGTCACTCCCTCAGGGGGAACTGGCTCCTCCCCACGACCTACCCAAAACCCTACACCGGACACCTTATCTATTTTTCACCCTTTTTGTCATCCCCTTAGCATCGGTGGGTATAGTTGAAAAACAACGCTTAATGTGCTAATCAAAACTCAGCACTCAAAACTGACCCTCTCAGCACTGATCCACTATGTTCTAGTTAGCAGGAGTGAAATCTTGGCTGAACCTATTTATGTTCAATTGACCTGGGAAGACCCAGAAACCGGCGAGTTAAAGAAACCTGTTCTGAGACCGCCCATTGCTGTTGGTCGAGAAAATGACCATTTGCCAGCACACTTAGCAGGTCAATCTGTGTCTCATCTGGTACTTCTTGACAAGGAGATTTCCCGGTATCACGCCCTGATCACAGTGGCTAATACCCAACTCTATGTTACTGACAGCAGCGCCAACGGCACGTTTATTAACGGGCGGAAGATTCGCTCTGGTATTCAACCTTTTTCAAGCAAGGATACCCTGCGGATTGGTCCGTACAAGATTACAGCGACCTTGAAACGGGAAAATGACCTGAACGCCACTGCACAGAACTTTGACCAGACTAGTCTATTAGGAGAGAAAAGTGTCACTAACTCTCTGCCCAATAATAAACCTGTGGTTTGGTTGATTGGCTTAGTGGTACTGTTAATAATGGGAGTCGGCACCTGGGCCGTGGTCAGCGGTCTGCTGGAGGGGTTAAAACCGGGAACGCCAGACCAGGAAAACGATTCCTCCACACATTTAGAACGGGTAGTCTAGCACAGCTAGTTAGCTAAACCTTAACCATGAGATTCTAATGTTATCGAAAATAGAACCTAAATGGAACGTCACCTATGGAATCTCTTCTGAATGTTCGATTTTCCATTAACCCTTTCCCAAGGGTTAGGTTTCAGCGTTCCTTGGGATTGGTTTTGCTAGGTGTACTTACCCTACTGCTCACCCTATTACCAGCCTCTACCTTAGCACAGGAATCTTTTGCAAATGGCACTAAGAAAGCTCCTGTGGTAGTGGATGGTATTGAATTATTTCAAGTCGGCAACGCTGGCAACTTTAGCGCTACTGAGCGAGCCGAGCTGATCAATCAGCGCTTAGCAAGGGAGGTGAAATCCCTACAAAAACCTGAATATGTGGACATTGAATATGTCGGGCAAAACGAGGGGATTCTTCGTACCAAGTTTACCGAGCGGATTCTGGTCACGATTACCAAGGCCGATCAAATTCCTGATACTGATCCTCTTGAGCAAGCCGAAAAATGGGAGAAGCTGATTGAAAAGGCGATCCGGCAGGGCAAACGACAGCGGATGCCAGATTATAGTCGTCAGGCAGTAAGGTTTACAAGCATAGTGCTGGTGTTGTTAATCCTGTTGTACTTGCTGTTACGGGTCTTCAGGCAATTTGCCTTGCGGAAACTGACCTCCTGGCTAGGGAATCCGGCTTCGCCTTTTTTCCCTTGGCACGACCCAGCTAAATTATTTCTCGGGGCAGCCCTGTTAGGGTTACAGCTTATCCTGTGGACTACAGTTATCTTAACCATTAGTGACCTATTTCCCCAAGTTCGCAGTTGGCGTTATGAACTGTTAAACTTCCTCAAGTCTCCTGTAATTGGTTCCGGAGAAAGCAAGTATTCTGCGATCCAAGTGCTGCTGTTGGTGGTATTAACCGTTGTGCTATGGTTTGGGGTTAGTGCCCTCACCAGGCTATTGAGGCGTTACATCTTGGGGAAAACTGGCGCTGATTCAGGGGTGCAAGAGGTGATTGCTACCCTGATCCAGTATGTCCTGACGTTTTTGGGCATGATTATCATACTCCAAAGTTCTGGGTTGGATTTAAGTTCCCTAACCATTTTTGCTAGTGTCTTAGGGGTGGGAATTGGCTTTGGTGTGCAAAATATTGCTAACAACTTTATCAGTGGCTTAATTATCACCCTAGAGCGACCGATTCAACTGGGGGATTTTATTAAGGTCAACGATTTGGTGGGAACTGTGCAGCGAATGGGTTCCCGCAGTACAGAGATTTGCACCTTGGATAAAGTGACAATAATTGTGCCCAATGCCCGCTTTTTAGAAACTGAGGTGATTAACTGGAGTCACGGTAACCCGATTTCCCGGCTCAAGATTCCTGTAGGAGTGGCTTACGGATCTGATGTGGAGCAGGTCAAGAAGGCACTGTTGGCAGCTGCGAAGAGTCACCCGGAAGTGTTACTAAGGCCCTATCCCCAAGTTTGGTTTCAGGAATTTGGTGAGAGTGCCCTCAAGTTTGAGCTGTTGGTCTGGACTGGAGACCCCAAGCGGCAGCCTAAAATCAAGAGTGACCTCAACTACCGGATTGAGAAAAGTCTGCGTCGCTATGATATCCATATACCATTTCCTCAACGAGACCTCCATGTGCGATCGCCTCAGTTAGAGAAATTGCTGACCGCTTGGCTAGGGGAACGTCAGCCAAAACCGCCCGAAAACCAACTCTATATTCCCAATGGGTATCAGTCTCAGCAGCTACCCCAGGATTCCTTAGTTTCAGGTTTCCTAGAGCCTATGGATGAGATAGATCAAGACTCTTACCCTACGGCTCCTTTCCAAGAGGATATGATAACACTAGACATTGAAACCTTGGTCGAAGAAATGCGTCAACCAGAAGCGTTGGATATTAAAGACCGTCGCTATCGTCTCAATAGCTATGGATGCTGTTTTGTTGGCTCAGAAGCGGTAGATTGGTTGGTAAAACGGTGTAATTCTACTCGGGAAGACGCAGTTGCTATTGGACAGATACTGATTAATCGAGGTATTATTCATCATGTCGCAGATGATCATCCTTTCCGAGATGATTATTTGTTTTACCGTTTTTATTTAGATGAGAATTAAGTTAAGCTATCAGCTTTCAGTTATCAGGTATCAGCTTAAGCGCTACGCGCACGCTACGCGAACAGCTATTAGCTAAGAGCTATTAGCTATCAGGTATCAGCTATCAGCTTATGCAGGCTAGATCACAGGCTAGAAGCCTGTGCCACGCAAACTACAGTAACAGGCAAAGGCCAAAGGCTGAGCACTGACCGCTGACCACTGACCACTGACCACTGACCGCTGACCACTGACCGCTGAATACTTAGATTAATTTCAATAACAGAATAAAGAATCGCGAGTATCAACACCAGTTATAGTATTCTTACCAGAAGCTTTTTTGCATAGCTTCCGGTCTTGGTTATAATCCAAAATTGCAAACGTGAAGTCAGCGCCAGTAATATCTGCACCCTTAAATTTAGATTTCGACATAAATGCATCTTCAAACACTGCATCGGTTAAGTCTGCTTTCTTGAAGGTAGATCCATTAATGAATGCATAGGTAAAATCGGCTCCATGTAGGTTAGCATTCGTGAAATTAACTTTGGTAATATCCGCACCTATAAACTTAGCGTTGCTCAAGTTAGCTGACTGTAAATTGACATTGCTAAAAACCTTGTAACTAAAGTTTTTACCGGAGAAATCCTTACCGCTTAGATCCTTGTTTTCAAAGTCAGCGTTAATGGTGGCAGCGCTTTGGGCTTGGGCTGGCAGAGGCAAGACTAATATAGTTAGTGCTAGTAGAAAGGCTGCCAGGTGTAGAAAGTACTTACCGTACTTCATGAATTGCTCTAATCCTCCTTTTGATTAAAATTTGCTGACAAGGGTAACTATAGCACTTATCATAGTCATGAGGTACAAAATTCTCGGCTTTAGGGAGCAGGGAGCAGGGAGCAGGAAGCAGGTAAGATGGAAGAGGGAATAGGTAAAAAATTCTGTGTACCTTATAGCTATAAGAAACGCTATATAGGGAGCAGGTCAATTTTGTAAGAAAACTTGAAATACAAACGCTTGAACTAAAGTGTTTTCGGGGCTTCAGTAGCAGTTATCAGTTATTTTAGTACATTTGTTCTGCGAATTTGACATGCTCCCAACGCTATATATCCTCAAATTACTTCCCTGATAGTTCTAGTGAACAATAGCTCATCCTTAGAAGTCAACTAAAGCGGCATTTCGGGCAGGGTAAACGCATCTAATTTTTTTATCCTATATATAGTGTTTTTAAAATTAAATAAACACTATATGTTGAAAAGCAATTGTCAATAAGCACAATAAGGCCAGGTTTATTGAGAACTACCCCCGCTTACCCAACAAGATGCGTTTACCCTGGCATTTCGGGCTATACTTTGATAAATTTTTTTTGATTTTATTTAAGGTTTACGTTAACATAGCATACTAAATACTGAAGACCGGTATTTCCAAGGGCCACCCAGAAGTTCCACCCGATAATAATCGAGTAATCGAGCGGAAAGAGCATTGCGTCCAGGAGTGACCAAACGTAAGGTCTGTGGCGGTTCCCGTTCCATAGAACGGTTTCGGGAAACAGCCGATTTACTCAGCTTTCCGGCAAAAGGAGCCCCACATCTCAATACGTAGTATGAGTGCTTAAAGTTACCGTAAGATAGTGGAGCTTTTATGGTTAGTCGGTTATGCGCAAAAGGGTTAAATCTTTTGTAATAAAGCTCCACTATCTAAGGTTTCGTCTCCAGGGAGGAATTTTGCACAGAGTCTTTCGGGAGTGGGAGACGAGCTATAAAACTTCTGAGCAATTCTGAGTAAGTCATTCCTCTTCTGTCGGCCTCTTCCTGTAACTGCTTTTTTTCAAATTCGGTAACTCTAACTACAAGCTTTTTACTTTTCATTACGGGTTGACTTTTGTCGCCACGACTGCTAGATTAATAATAGGTCGAGAAACAGGAATTGACAACAATGAGAACAGCGTATCAATATCGGTTAAGGCTATCAAAATCACAGGAAGCAGAAATAGAAAGATGGCTTGATCTGCTGCGACACCAATACAACTATCTATTGGCTGACAGATTTAACTGGTATGAGCAAAATCGCTGTTCTATCAACTCCTGCCCTTTGATCTGCCACTTACCAGAGTTAAGAAACAACCCTGATTACTTTTCTCAAAAGAGAACTCTGCCTCAGTTAAAGAAAGATAGGCACTGGTACAAAACTATCCATGCTAATGTCTTACAAGATTGCGTTAAAAGGGTAGACCTGGCATTTAAAAGGTACCTGAAAGGCGATTGTAATGGGAAGAAGAGCGGTAGACCTAGATTTAAAGGCAAGAACAGGTACAAATCCTTAACTTTTTCCGCTTTCTCGAAAAATCCTATCCAAGGAAACAAGTTGAATCTACCTAAGTTTGGATGGGTCAAGATGGTTTATCATCGACCTATTCCAGACGGTTTTAAAATCAAAACTGCTACAGTCACACGTAAAGCCGATGGGTATTATGTGACCTTGTCGCTACAGGACGATACTGTTCCTAGTGTGATTCCCATAGAACAAGTATCAAACCCTATTGGGATAGACATGGGTCTCAAATCATTTTTGATCAAGTCCGATGGAACAGAGGTTCCTATCCCCCAGTATTATCGGAAAGCTCAAAAACGACTAAAGAGGATCCAAAAAACTGTCAGCAGATCTAAAAAAGGTAGTAACAATAGAAAAAAAATTGTCACTAAATTAGGGAAAGCTCACAAAAAGGTTGCTGACACTCGAAAAGATTTTCATTTTAAAACTGCGAAGGGTTTACTAGATAGTCATGATCTAATTGCTCACGAAAAGTTAAATATCAAAGGTTTGGCCAGAACTAAGATGGCTAAATCCATTTTTGACGCTGGTTGGGGTCAATTTCTGTCAATTCTATCAAGCAAAGCTGAAAATGCTGGTTTGATCACGAAGGCAGTAAATCCCAAAAATACCAGTCAAAACTGTTCCAGTTGTGGGACAAAAGTACCTAAAAAACTAAAAGATCGCATCCATTCTTGTCCTCACTGTGGATACACAGAAGACCGTGATGTGAATGCGGCAATCAACATATTGAAGTTGGCGGTGGGGCATCCCGTCGGAAATAAAGCTTCCCGAGTATCCGAGCCGATAGGTGGAGTTGGGAAGAAGCCTATACTGAACCTGCAAAGGTCAGTGTAGGAGTATGTCACTGTCATCCAAACCTGCCGTGTCCAGGTTCCTTCGGCTATGGAGTTTTTCCGACAAGCTCTTGAGGCTACCGTTTCCCCAACGGTTTCTTATCCTTCCCTGATTCCGATGACCTAAATTCTTACGTTTTAAAAATCAGGTGCAAGATCTGAGTTATACTTATTCTGTTGACTACTAGACAATAACAAATAATGAAAAAGATAAATTATGGATTTATAGGAACAGGAATAATTGGTGAAATGCTAATTAATAGATTTGTAGATAGCGGAGTAGCCGATCCCGATCAAATCTATGCATCAAATAGAAGTACTGAAAGATTAAAAAGAATAGTCATATATACAGGAATAAATAAAGGGACAAATCAAGAAGTTATTTCTAATTGTGATTATATTTACCTGTGTGTGAAACCACAGGATTTGCCTGATGTATATCAAGACTTAAACGGAAAGTTGAATGAAAAAACTCTGGTAACTTCTGTCGCATCTATAGAAAGAAATTCTTACTATGAAAATTTAGGCAAAATAAAATTAGTTAGAATAATCCCAAGTATAACAAACAAAATAAAAGGCACAATTCTTTTTGTAGCAGATAAATCTCAAGAATCAGAAAGAGTTTATTTAGATTTGTCACAAATTGCTAATGTCTATTGTGTCCCTGAAGAACATCTTGATGAATATACGCATCTTGCAAGTTGTTCTCCTGCAATAATCTCTGAATTTATCAGAGGATATCTGACATCAATTACAAAAAAAGGAATAAATGAAGAGAAAGGTAGAGAAATAATTTTTGATGCATTATATCAGACTGCTGATTTGTTAAAAGAATTTGGATTTAGAGTAATAGATGATGTTTGTACAAAAGGAGGAATAAGTAGAGTCGGAGTTAATTTTGTTTCTGAAAATTTCCCAATTGAGAGATTATCAGATGAATTACTTGGAAGAATGAAATCAGTCAAATTAGAATGGAGTGGTAAATATGAATTGAATAATCAAAATATTTTAGATATAATTAATGAGAATGGAACACCTCTTTATGTTTATGAAGAAAATGAGATTAAAAGAAACTTTGAACTAATCATAGATTCAATACCTTATGAAAATAAACAGGTACATTATGCCGTTATGTGTAATAGTAATAGCGAGGTATTAAGGAAAATCCTACAATTAGGAGGCTTTGTTCAAATAAATTCTATACACGAACTTGATTTAGTTAAGAAAGTGGGATTCAGTAATGGGGATATTTCTTTTACTTCAACTGGTTTGGATAGTGAAAGTTTAGAGAGATTAGTTCAAGAAGGAGTGCAAGTAAATTTGGATTCAGTTGAAGAGGTTGAGAAATATTGTAAATTGAATGCAGGGGGTAATTTTGGAATTAGAATTAAAATGAAAGAAGATATCGAACTTCCTGAAGGTTATACTAATTCCCCAAAAGATTCAGATGTAGGTATACCTCAAGACTATTTTTCAAGAGTAAAACAAATTGCTCAAGATTATGGATGTAGAATCAATGAAATACACGGATATCTCGCATCTAATATTTTAGAGTCAGAACCTTTAATACACTCTTCAAATTATTTGATGGAATGTGCAAAGCAATTTCCAGATTTAGAATATGTAAATTTTGGAAGTGGTTTTGGCGTACCTGGAAGAAAAACTGAATCAAAATTTGATTTTGCTGGAATAGGAGAATACTATTCAAGATTAACAAAAGAATTATCAGACCATCTTGGAAGGGATGTAAAATTAAAAATAGAGCCTGGTAGATCGGTTGTAGCAACGGCAGGAACACTTTATGCCAAAGTAACAAATGTTAAACAATTGACTGGTAAAAAGCAGATATCAATCAATGCAGGGTTCGGAGAATTTCCAAGACCAAGAATATATGGAGCATACCACGAAATTGAGGCTGTTGGTAAAACAGGAGAGACAGAAACTTATGACATAAGAGGCAATACTGTATTGCAATCAGACTTTTTAGGCAAAGAGAGAAAACTACCTCAAGTACAAGAAGGAGATATCCTGGCAATTAGAAATACAGGGGCTTATGGAATAGTAATGGCTTCAGGTTTCCCAGGAAAAGAGTTACCTTCTGAAGTAATGGTTTATTCAGATGGCACATTTAAGAGGATACTTGATTGGGCTGAGTCTGACTCGCTTGCCAGAAGCAGTAGATATGAGTAGGATGTTCTTGACTGAGTGAGTCGAATTTAGTGAAGAAGCAGCTCAACGGCTACAAGCTGAAGGTGCTTCACAAGTACTGCAAGCCATCCTTGATGCTATTAGTGATCTGTCACAGCTGAGTGCAGATTAGGCTGGGCAGATTATTAAAAAGGTCACTAAAGAGCAGAAAGTGAAAAAAGGATCCCTCGTGCGATCGCTCCGTGCTGCACTCACTGGAGATGTTCACGGTCCCGATCTCATTGAATCTTGGGTGATTTTCCATCAGCACGGTAGGGACAAAATCCGCCTACAGCAGGCATTGATTAACACTTCTACTACTTAGGTGATTTACTGATTGTAGGATGTGCATACCCTTCGGGATGCTCCTAAAGCATCCTGAGTTCGGTGTTTTTAACCACTATGGGAATACGTTAGGACATGAGTAGAACTCACCACAGAGTCACAGAGAACACAGAGAGTAATCGAGATGAGCAACAAGCGCTGTTAGAAATTGCTGAGTCTTATCTCCGGGAGTTTGTTGCACCAGTAGCGTCAGAAATTGATGATAATCCAGAAGTATTAAGAGCGGCACTTCAGGGAATGGGTGCTCGCTCTTTATTGGCACTGCAGATTCCTAAGGTTTGGGGAGGTACTGGAGTTAGTGAGCTAACCTTTCGCCACTTCCAGCAGCTCATTCCCCGTTACTCTGGTGCGTTGGCATTTCTGCACACCCAACACCAAAGTGCAGGAGAATTCCTCACCAACACTGACAATGAATCTTTAAAGTGGCAATATCTGCCTTATATGAGCCAAGGACAGGTGTTGCTTGGCATTGGCTTTTCCCATCTGCGACGCCAAGGCAAGTCAATGGTTAAAGCTATTCCTGTAGCAGGTGGGTATCAGATAGAAGGAAAAGTACCTTGGGTAACGGGTTTTGGTTTCTTTCAAGATTTTATTTTGGGTGCAACACTTCCCGATGGTCGGGCAGTTTATGGTATGTTGCCGTTTATTGAAACCATGCAAGAGACTGGGGGAGCAATTACTTTTAGTAAGCCAATGGAATTAGGGGCAATGTCCTCAACCAATACCGTTACGGCAGAGCTTACTCATTGGTTCTTACCTGAAGAGCGTGTTGTCTTCATTAAACCCACTGGTGCAATTCATGAGAACGATCGAAAGAATGTTCTGAATCACGGGTTTGACTGCTTGGGCAATACTAGAGCAGGTCTCGATATCATAGAGGCTGTTTACCAGACTAAACAACTTCCCTTCATCAAGCAAGCATTTGATGCCTTCAACGAAGAACTCAAACGTTGTCAATCAGCAATGATGGCGGCACTAACACCTGATTCTCAGTCTTGCGAAGAACGGCTACAACTCCGCGCTTGGGCAATTAATTTAGCGCAACGTTGTACTGCAGCAGCAGTTACTGTTTCTAGTGGTGCCGCTAATTACCGACATCATGGCGCACAGCGAGTATATCGTGAGGCATTGGTGTTCACAGTCTTAGGTCAAACAAGGGCTGTTATGGAAGCAACTCTTGCTCAGTTGGTGAATTAGGTATTAGGTGTTAGGACACGAGGAGAACTCACTACAAAGCCACAAAGAACACAAAGAAAATCTATACGTCCTAATCTTTCCTAATCTGCCATCTTAGAGGTTGTCTGAGAAGTCTCATTTGCTACATCCAAGCCCCCTAAATCCCCCAATTTTGGGGGACTTTTAGAAGCAAATTGACTCTTATTCCCCCCAAAGTTGGGGGGCTAGGGGGGCAAAATTCAGTATAAAAAAACTTTTCAGATATCCTCTTAGTGCTATAGCGTTTCTCATAGCTATGAGGTACACTAATAAATAGATTAGATAGTTAGTGATACAAATTTCGGATGAAACCTTACTCTCTTGACTTTCGGCAAAAAATTCTAGAAATCCATAAAAAATAAAATTTATCAATCCGAAACTTAGCTCAACGTTTTGGTGTAGCCAAAAGCTTTATTCAAAAATTACTAAAACAACATCGAGAAACCGGAGATATTAAACCCCTCTCTTGGTGCGCATTCCCTAGGTCGGGTTTCCCGACCGGGGTCGCACAGCAACGTCAAGGGGTAAGTCCGCCACGCAAACTTAGGGTCGAGCAATTAATAGATTTGGGAGAAATAATTGAAACAAATAATGATGCTACGTTAGTTGAACTTTGTGATTTACTAGAAATAAAGATCCAAATTCGCGTAAGTCGAGCCACGATGGCAAGACTAATCAAACAACTCGATTATACTTAAAAAAAAACATTATATGCAGCGGAAAAAGAGTCAGAAATAGTCCAAATAAAACGACTAAAGTTTTGGTCAGATATCCGAGATATCCCGGCATAATATTTGATTTTAATAGATGAATCGGGAGTAAATTTAGCAGCGATGCAGCGCGGTCTTGGGGAGGCAGTGCGGTCTTGGGGAGGCAGCGCGGTCTTGGGGGTTCCCCCCATGAGCGACTGCCGTGGTCTCCCCCACTCGCGGTCTGCCGTGGTTTCCCCCATGAGCGACTGCATCTTGACAATGGTTAGGATGTATGCTAGAGCCTTAAAAGGGAAAAGAGCCAGAGGTAAAAAACCACTGAAAAGAGCCTGAGGCAAAAATATCTCCGTAATAGGTGCTTTATCTTTATAAAAAGTCGTGGCATCTAGTAATATATCTGGAGGAGTTAATCGAGTAACTTTTGAAGCAGTTATTGCTAAAAATTTAGTTACTAAGTTATTTCTGTAAAAATGCCTGTGTAATAATGGATAATGCTAAAATCCATGAAGGAGAAATGGTTAGAGAATTAATTGAACAAGCGGGAGCAAAACTGATTTATTTACCCCCCTATTCTCCCGAGTTTTCACCAAGCGATGCAGCGCGGTCTTGGGGGTTTCCCCGGAGACGAAACCTTAGAGAGTGGAGCCTTTAATGTCAGCAGGTTATGCAGAAAAGAGGTGCGACCCGTGGCGAATTTAATTCGCCTACGGAAAGCGCACCTTTGGTTAAATATTTTTTAATAAGGCGACCCTCTCGAAACGGTAACTTCGGCGTAGCCGACGCTTGGCCGTAGGCCACGCCAAAGGCGAACGCGAACAAACCACTCGCTATTGCATCAAGACATCGAAAATTTTTGGTCAAAAGTCAAAGCAATCTTGAAAAAGATTAAAGCCAGAACTTACAAAGATTTAATAGAGGGGATTGCCGATGCCATCTTAAAAGTCACTAAGGAAGATATTCGGAATTGGTTTACTCACTGCTGTTACTGTACCTCATGACTATGAGAATTGCTATAGCGCAATTTTCTCATAACCAAACTCTAGAAACTCGCTCTGGCATGGTGTATAACCCAATGTTTGATAGGCTTGAATATAGGCAGATAATGTTTCTTCTTTCGGTACGCATTCAACCCAATAAAACTGATATTCTGGCGTAGGTTGCCACCATCTTTCGCGATCGCCAGCCACCCAAGCAAAACAGTTATATTCTTGGGATTTTGGACTGGTAACAGTATATTGAGTCCGCGCTAAATTAGGAAAACGTAACTCTAAGTGTATAGCTTCTCCCATGAAAAACTCAAGCAATATAACCCTTTTGTCTTCCCCAATTTAACCATGCTTGAGCCATTAGTTTGATTTTTCCCCGTTGTTCTGGCAGAACTGGGTTTTCTTAGGTAATCTGACCTAAAGCAGGCAACCAATAGAGCGGGTTTTGCTGCAAATCTTCCAATAAAAAAGGAATTACCCCTTCTCCCATCTTGATGATTTCTTGATAAGCGGGATGTTTTGACATTTCGACAGTCGAGGATAACGCCTCTACTTCTTGACGACCTTGGGAAGCAAGAGCGGTAAATTTTTGGCGTATTTCTTCGGGATTTTCTTCAGTCGGTTTTCTAGAGGCTGCATCTAAGGTTGGTTTTTTCATAGTTGCTTTGTGAGTTGCTTTGTGAATTGGCAATACTGACTAGGAAGTCATTACTCCAAAGTGCGTTCGCGTAGCGTGGCCCAAAGGCCAAGGCCAAGGTCAATCGCCCATCTTGTAGGGTGCGTTAACAAAGTGTAACGCACCGAAAACTCACCCGTCCACCCGACAATATCGTAGGAAATCATCTGGGGCTCTTGGAATTGCGATCGCCTACGGCACTAGCGGAGCTGATCCCATCAAGTAAGGGAATTACTAATATAGTGAAGAAAAATACAGCAATTTATAGCCTAATGAGGTACACAGGATTTTTTCCCTCTTGCCTCTTGCCCGCCCCCCTTACTAAGGGGGGTTAGGGGGGATTCCTCTTGCCTCTTCTCTGTTCCCTGTTCCCAGATCCGCTGTTCCCTAAAACCCAGGACTGAAGTACCTCACTCAATTAAAAACCACTATACAAGGTGTGAGCTATGACAGATAATAAACTGGTATTTGAACGCATTACCTGTCTTGATGCAAAGCGCGAGTGGGGGAAACCACGGCAGTCGCTCATGGGGGGAACCCCCAAGACCGCGCTGCCTCCCCTGTTCCCTTGCTGCATCGCTTTGATCCCCAAATAATGGGAGGACGTGCTTGTATTCGAGGCATGAGGATTACAGTATCTCTAGTACTGAGTTTGGTAGCCGACGGTATGGATGTCAACGAAATTATTGAAGCTTATCCCTATCTAGAAGCAGAAGATATTAAAGCTAGTCTTCTGTATGCAGCATTTTTAGTTAGTGAGCAAGTTCGGCTCTTCAGTAGAAGTGCAGCATGAAGTTTTTAGCAGATATGGGTGTCTCTCCTTTAACTGTTCAATTAGTGCGTCAACAGGGACCAGTCCAAACTTGTCGTTTTCAACAACGGTCGGTGATGGATTTCTTTGACCTTTGGTCACGCTACGCGAACGAGCAAGCTCTCATGGCTCAATCGGGTCATTTAACGGAACCTCCTTCCCTCATCCCTTCTTTCGAGACCTGAATCCTTACTAATTTACTGTTCAAAATCATTAATTTTTTTCATGTATTTTTTTGATAATTCTTCAGATAATAGAAGTCTTTGTTCTTTTTTAATGCGGAAATATTCATTATAATTTTCCTGACTTTCTTTCTGTTCAAGTAAATAATCATAAGGACCTTTGCCAGACAAAAGTTTAACTAATATAGGTGAGATTTCAATAGTGACGAATAAGGCAGTTATTAGCCAATTAATATTACGAATATTCGGATCGTCTTTAGATAGTTCTTCTAAAGCAACAAGACGGGCTAAGAAGCCATCTGATTCTTTGTCAATTTGTTCTTTCAGTTGTTCTAAGTTACTGTCTGGTGACTGCAAAATCAGGTTACGTTCTTGCCTAAGGTTCTCTATTTTTTCCTCTTTATCCTTAACTTTATTATCTAATTCAATAAATTTTTGTTTTATTTCATCTGCATAATTTCGTTTGTCTTGATAAACAATTCCTTTTCCAAATTGGCCTGTTCCCTGTGTACCTTCTGCTTCTGCATTAGCCACATTTTCGGCGTCCTTCCATTCATTTTTATACTTGTCCTTTTCTTGATTTAATCCTTTAATTTCTTGCTCCAATTCTTTTATTGGTTCGTTAATTTTTTCTTCTCTTATCTCATTTTTATCTTGTTCTATTTTCTGGTTAATTTCTTTTTCAAAAAGCCTCAATTCAAGGGGTTTAGCAACCACAAAGCTCAATAATAAGGCTATTACTAATCGAAGAATTGTTGCTGCAATAAATGGCAAGTTTGAATTTGAATCCGATTTTCTTCTCTTAGAGCTTAAAATTAAAAAACGATCTAAGTTAAAAACTATAAAACTCCAAAAAGTTCCTCCTACACAAGAAGCTGCTACAGAACCGAATACTGTAAAAAGAGCATAACCACCGGAAAAAATAGCCGTTGTTGATGTTAGCAAAACCGTGGTACCAATTGCTGTATATTTATATCGTTCTGTCAAACATTCTTTTTGTGCCAAAATATCATGATCTGCACCAGCAGACCATAGCAAGAATTTTTCTAGTGAATTTAAATTATCTTTAATTGTTGGAGCCTGTATTAGGTGTTGAAGTTCAGCTGGTAAGCCAATTTCGTTGATAAAAGTACCAACCGCTTCAACACCATAAGCATTAAGAGCACTTTTGATATGTTCTGTAGCTCGTTCCTGGATTTGATCCCGTTGTTGTAAGAAGTCTAAGACATTATATTCTTGAGCGGAATTACGGAAGTAATTATCAACCATCGGTTCTAATACCCTATTCACAAGGTTTTTAATGGAGCTATATTTAACCGCACCATTAGACAAGCAGCTAAGAACTCCTCCTTGTTCCTCAACTTGCTTATAACTATTAGCATTTGGTGAACCCACACGAGATATCATTTTAGGGGAATTTTTGGGATAAATATTAATAACCTGTGTGACTTCAAGATTCAAAATAAAGCCATCTTTTGAGCGAAGCTTTAAGGTTTCCAAATTAGAATCGTAGTTGGTTGCTGGTTTATTTTTATCTGTCCTCCAGTCCAAAGTTATTTCATGGACAGGAACTATTACTATACTTTTCACTCTTGTATTGATAGGATGTGTTCCAGCTTCTATTGGTATGTTCTGAATCCCTTTATACCCGATATTAAACTGAGAACCATAAGTAGTTTGCTCTTGATTTGCTTGGCTATTCTTACCAACATTTGAGATTAAAACTCCAACTGTTCCAGTTTTAATATTAGTTAAAGGAACTTGTTCAACTTCCACAAACCAAGGATTTAAACTCCAAAAACCTTCTTCGATAAATTCTTCTTGTAAACCTCGATAGCCACCTTTATCAATAAACTCCTGTGGCTCCTGAAACTTATTATGTCCCTCAATAACTGCTCCCGCAATGTCCCCTCCTGGTAAGGGCTTACCATCAAAAGTGGTAACAATACCAATTTTACCTGATTCAACTCTGTAAACTTTTAATTGTTCTGGATTCAGTCCATATTGCTTGGCATTGTCAGTAGTAACTACTGTAAATAGTTCAGTGTTTATTCTATAGTAACCTTCAGTAAGAATTGCTCGCTGTTTACCTTGTTGACCACCGTTGTTGAGAAAGGCTTCAGCATTCTGAAAATTCTCGCAATCTACAGCTTTAGCTAGTATTTGTCCTGGTGGTAGTTCAGCACCATCTTGAGCAATAACTAGCCCTATCTCCCCTGAGCGAATATTAATTAGTGGGACATTGTGAACTTTAAACAACTCTGTATTAATGTAGTGAATTCCAGGAGGAATAATTGCTAATTGGTTCCCTTGTTGACCGCCGTTTTTGATAAATGCTTCAGCGTCCTGAAAAGTGCCACATTCAACAACTTTACCAAAGTTCTGACCAAGTGGAAGTGGCTCACCATCCCTTGCTTCCACTAACCCTACTTCATTAACTCCAATTTTGATAAGTTCAACTCTCTTAATTTTGAAAAGTTCTGTATTAATTGCGTATTTGCCAGTAGTAAGAATCTTTAACTGTTGTCCCCTAGATCCCCCATTATCAATAAATGCTTGAGCATCCTCAAAATTGTTGCATTCAACAGCATCACCAAAGGTTTTTCCCCCAATCGGAAGTGGCTTGCCATCTTTCGCTTCTACTAAGCCAATTTCATAGTCATTAATATGAGTAATTGGCCTTATTTCAACAGAAAAAAGTTGAGGATTAATCCGATAAATACCATTTCTTAAAATACCTAACTGCCTACCCCGTTGACCACCATTGTTGATAAAAGCACGACCATCTTGAAAGTCATCACATTCTTCGACAACTTTACCAAACATTTTACCTGTGGGAAGAGAAGCACCATCGTTGGCTGTTACTAATCCAATTTCATCTTTATCAATCTGTATAGCCTTTTGTTTGAAAACTTTATAGGTCAACCTAGAGCGGAAATGTCGTCCAGGACCAAGAGTATCAACCTGCCAACCCATTTCTCCATTAAGAGCAATTTGACGATTAGATGGTAAAGGACTACCAAACTTTTTATAGACAATTCCAACCTCATCTTGAGAGATTACATAAACGCCAGGTACCCGATCAATTGCCATAACAACAAATTTAGTTAATTAGTTAACTAATGAATTGAAAAAAAAATACTCTTTCGCTACCTTAATCGTTATTATTGTAACGTGAGTTGGACGAACTGCACAAAGGTGAAAGAAAGGCGCTCGACTAGATTTGAAGCAATTGAGTCTGAGCCAGGTATGACCAATATTCTATCGCGTTTGGATATCACCCGTATGTTCTGTGAAGTAGACGACTTTTGTCAGTTGTTTGAGTGTTACTGGCAGCAACAGTCCCAATTACCTTCCATTGCAGGGGAACGATCCTGTCGTTCTCGAATGAGTCGAGGGTGAGATGATGACCATCGTGATCGCTTTTCATGGTTCTGGGTTCTCTACATTCAAAAAGTAGTATATAAGATTATGGAATTCTGTTGGGAAGCGATTGACCTTGGCCTTTAAGCCACGCTACGCGAATGGTCACGCTACGGGATGCTCGGTACGAGCCGCTACGGGATGCTCGGTACGAGCCGCTACGCGATCGCATTCTGGGGCACTTTGCGATTGACCTTTGGTCAATTAAGTATTTCCTATCTCATAAAGTGACTTAAAACCATTACAATCCCTATCCCATATTCCCTTTTTTTTCAAACAAGCTTCCATTCCATTACCGTACGATTTCTTTCAATTACCCCTCAAAAAAAAATTTCTAAAAACCCTTGACACTTAAGGATATAATCGTTATGATTATATCCTTAACTTCAAAACCAATTTTGAACTATGCCTGACAACTTTCGCCCGAATCCAGAAAACAATCCTGAGGAGATCACTCCTAGTAATACTCCTCAGGAACCTTCTCCAAAAAAATACCCCGTTCAGCACATTCTGAAGGGCTCCCGCCGGGCAATAAGCAACACCATGTATACCCTTTCTGCACTGCGTTATGCCCAAATTTCCGACTGGAGCCCCCTTCAGCCGACTGGAATTCCTGGCGAATTCATCACGACTATGACGAAGTACATAATTCTAGATTAGACTAACTTAGTAGGGGGGGTTCCCCCCCTAGCCCAAGAATCAAATCTGTTCGCCTAGGGTGACCTTTGGCCAATCGGATCGGATTATTTCTGGGTTGGTGTACAAAGTTCAGGCATAGTAAAATTTCCTAGCCGTGGAAGGTATTTCTGCGGCTATTTTTTTTTGGAGTTGTTCGCCTTTGGCGTTCCCGTAGGGTAGGTTAGAAGGTTGGGATGTTGAAGGTTGGGATGTTGAAGGTTGGGATGTTGAAGGTTGGGATGTTGAAGGTTAGAAGGTTGAAGGTTGAAGGTTAGAAGGTTGAAGGTTGGGATGTTGAAGGTTAGAAGGTTGAAGGTTGAAGGTTAGAAGGTTGAAGGTTGAAGGTTGGGATGTTGAAGGTTATTAACTTGTTCGCCTTTGGCCTTTTTGAAGGGTAGGTGATTAGGTTGAAGGTTGTTCGCGTAGCGTGGCCATTCCCGTAGCGTGGCCATTCCCGTAGCGTGGCCCAAAGGCCAAGGCCAAGGTTATTAGGCATTGCATATTGTTGTGGAATGGGCATCTTGGTGGAACCGGCATCTTGCCGGTTTCATTTCTGACGGCTGAATGCTTACGCGATTCCTAAATATGATCAGACTAATATATTCCTTCTCTACCGAATTTAAAACTGCTATAATAACAAAAATAGGAAATCAATAAAATGGAAAAACTGACGGTTACTGCTGCCCAAAAAGAGTTAATTAACCTAGTTGAATCAGTTACAGAAGAAAACAAAGTTTATGAAATAGAGATTTCTAATGGCTCTGCTGTTTTAATTTCTCGAAAAAACTATGAAAGCTTACAAGAAACCTTAGAATTACTTTCAATACCTGGAATGAGGGAAAGCCTACAAAGATCCCTTGAACAAATAAACAGTAATGAAACCTACTCCCTAGATGAAGTCTTGGGAGATATTGATTGATGGTTTATGAAGTTCGTTTTACTAAAGAGGCTAAAAAGGATGTTGCCAAACTTACGCCAAAATTAAAGCAAAAACTTAAAACAATGATTCAGGACACGATCAGTATAAATCCTTATGCTGGGAAAAAGCTGGTGGGCAATCTTGCTGGTTTCTTTTCTATGCGTTTAAGTTATAAAGATAGAATTATTTACACAATTGACAATGAGCAGAAGCTGATCTATATTCACCGCGCCAAAACTCATTATGGAGAATAAAATAATGGTATTGCATAGTGCGTTCGCGTAGCGTGACCTTTCGGGCAAAGCCCGACGCTGTGCGAACGGTAAATCCCGTAGCGTGGCCAAACGCGCCCCGCGTGGCCCAAAGGCCAAAGCCAATCGCCCATCTTGTAGGGTGCGTTAACAAAGTGGATGCTGTTGGGCGATAAGTCATGACTATAGTATTTTTATAGTATTTATCAAATAGGTGAGGCGTGAAAGTCCTGGGTTTTAGGGAGTAGGGAGCAGGGAGCAGGGAGTAGGGAGATGGGGAGATGGGGAAATAGGGAGATAGGAAACATTTTTATAGCGTTTATCATACTGACGAGGTACAGTAAATTTTCGTCTTACCCCGACTCCCGATTCCCGATTCCCGATTCCCGATTCCCGATTCCCGATTCCCGACTCCCGATTCCCGATTCCCGATTCCCGATTCCCGACTCCCGATTCCCTATTCCCTATTCCCTATTCCCGATTCCCGATTCCCTTTTGTAACTGATTAACCGGACTTGATCTGACTCGCCTACCTCTACCGATCTTTTTTTGAAAACCTGGGAACTTTCAGGTCACCTGTGCGTCTGGGGATGGTGTTTGAGAGGCTATCAACTCTGATAACTAAGGAGTTGAGCTATCTGGAAGAGTTATCTAAATCAGGAGAGTTGTGTTCTATGTCTAGTGCGTCTACTTGGAATTCCACAAGCACTGCCATGTTGCTGTTGGGAATAGTAACTGGTGTGACTGCGCCGATGGTAATTGCGGTTCCAAACCAAACTAGCTTTATTGATATTCAAGGTCATTGGGCAAAACCGTTCATTGAAGGGTTGGCAGCAGAAAACCTGGTAAATGGATATGCCAATGGCACCTTTAAACCTGATCAAGCTGTTACTTACGCTCAGTTCTCTGCGATGGTGAGCCAAGCTTTCAGCGAAAATAATTTAGCCTTGCCCAAAACATTTGATCGTGAAGTGGCTGAGTATTGGGTAAGTCGTAACCTAACTGAGCAGGATAAATCTAATAGCCAACTACGTCCATCTTCGCCACTATCTCGGGGACAAGTATTGGTGTCATTAACCAATGGTTTGGGTTTATACTCTAGCACTTCAGTCAAGAACACTCTCTCTTCCTATGAAGACCTATCCCGAATCCCTGACTATGCCAAAGATAGCGTTGCGGCTGCTACCGAAAAGGCTATGGTGGTTAACTACCCGAATGTAACCTATCTCGATTTTGGTCAACCTGCTACCCGTGCTGAAGTGGCAGCCTTTATTCATCAAGCTTTAGTGAATGAAGAGGTATTAGCTCCCCTGTCTAGTCAACATCCAGCCTCTCAATATATTGCTCAGCTGACGGGAGAGACTAAACCTGTGGGTGACGACAGCCTGATGGAATCAACTGAGACAACTGAAAAAACTGATTCCACTGAGTCCACTGAGTCAATGACTAGTAAGGATGACTCCTTTGAAACTAAGGAATATCAAGTTTCCAAAGGCACAATGATTAATGTAGCCTACACAGTATCAGACAAGGTGGCTGTGGAGCGTGGTGAAACTATTGATATGACGCTGTTAGTAGCTGAGGACATCAAAAATGATCAAGGAATAGTCTTAATTCCAAAAGACAGCGAGATTGAGGGTCAATTAGTACCTCGGTATAGTGGTTCTGAGTTTCTTGGTACTCAGTTTGTAGCTCAAAAACTTAAAATTGGTGAATTATCCTATAACACCATCAATGCTACCTCGAAACTGGTTACTGATGCTAAGCCTGATGATACGGAGACACAAACATTAGAAGGTGCTGCGGTTAATATTTTGACTGGTGTCTTAACTGGTGGTGATTCTAATCAACAACCGGAGCAGCAAAATCCTATAATCATTGATCCGGAAAATGATTTACCACTAACACTGGGTTCTGATTTATATCTCCAAGTAGCTACTAAAACGCCAGAAATGCCAGAAATGCCAGAAGCCCCAGAAGCTATGGACACTGAAGAAATCCCAGAAGCTATGGACACTGAAGAAATGCCAGCAACACCAGAAGCTCCAGCAGTTCTAGAAGCACCAAAACTTGAGCTTCCGCAAGTGCCACAGTTGAAGGTTCCAACTCGCTAACTAACCTACAAAAGTTCCTAGTTAGTGCCTAGTCAAGGATTGAGAAGAGACATGCGATGGGCGTTCGCGAAGCGTGGCCAAAGGCCTCAGCCCCGCTTTCAGCGAACGCATGTCTCTTCACTTGTATCGAGGCAAATGCTTAACAGTCGGACAGACTACCGATACTGAGGGGAAGCATCTCTCCGTTGATCGTAAGTCCTAATAACATGGGCTCTTGGGGTTCTATATACTTGCCAGTTAGTACACAACGCTCTTTGCGCTCAGCGATCGCTTGAATGCTGGCTCTGATATCAGACTTACAAAATTGAGGTCGATAATCACCAGACTTGTGCTGGACATAGTTCCAGAGAATATCTCGAATCAGAGCTTGATAGCCCTGAGTGCCAGAAAGTTCTTTGAGTTTATCTTTCAACTGTCGCTCCAGACGGATGCTGGTAACTTCCATATCAGTGGTTGAGTTTTGACGGGTGAGTGTAGGCATTAATTTTTTCCTCCAAATATCTGGACATTCCCGTAATACAAGTGTAGTATTTAAAAAGCGGCTTGAAAATCGTTTTTCACAAATTTCGCCTTCAAACATTTCATCTTCTATGAGTCATCATTTAACCTCCTCCACCAATTGCTCAGATATCAACTGCTTCGGCGGTTCTGGATTCGGGGCAATATGGGTGGAGCTTTTGTTTAGGGGCAAATATGACTCGATCGCACAGAGAACAGTCGAGTATAGAAGGCATGATTCACAACCAGTCAATTGTCGGCCAGAGATCAATCTGAAACTAAATAGACACAGCGGGAGGTATAGGCGAACGCTAGCACTACTGACATAGCAATCAGCCTACCCTAAAAAATCTTAAACGCCCCCGCTCCTGACAAACAGAAGCGGGGGTTTGGTTTATGAGGAGTCAATCCGTGACAAGCACAACTGAGGTGTTAAAGCAATCGGTAGTGGTTTTTTCCAAAAACTACTTACCTATTAATCGAGTCAATATCAAACGAGCGATTGCTCTGTTGGTTACCGGCAAAGCTGAACCAATCGATTTCTTTGGTGGTAAGGGCTACAAAGTCCGTTCCCCTAGTGTAGTGATCTTGGTACCAAGCCATATCCGCTTGATACTTACCGAAACCGAACCAACTTGGCGAGTTCCTCCAGTAAATCGGCGGGAGGTCTTAAGACGGGACAAGCATCGGTGCCAATACTGTGGCAGCACCAAAAAGCTAACCCTTGACCATGTCATTCCTCGGTCAAAAGGCGGAAAACACAGTTGGGACAACGTCGTTACGGCATGTGAGAGTTGTAATAGCCTTAAAGGCAACCGCACTCCCCACCAAGCGGGAATGAAATTACCCAGGCAGCCCAAAGCACCCATGCATCCAGCTGTTGCTTTTGCGGAACAGTTTTGGCGTCAACAGCAAATCAATCGGTTAGAGGAGGAGGTTACAGGTAATGCTGAAACTGATTTATACCGAAAATAGCTTTTATCTAGAGCGTTTGGCTCAATCCCTAGAAGAATGGGTAACCACACGAACCCTTGTCTCGCTCCGTGCGGGTGCAAGTTTCTATATCGAACCCAGCACTGCCTCATTTTTGCTACCAGCTAACTTGCCCCACCTCAGGCAATTAGAGGTGTTTGTGCGGCAAGACAAAACAGATGCGATCGCATTATCGATTTGTGATGCGGAATATGTTGAAGTAAGCCTACAAGGCACCTGGCTAACGTCAGATCCAGAGGATGAAGAGGGAATTTTTGTAACAGCAATGAACTATGCTGTTGAGTTTTTTCTCTATCAGCTGTGGCAAGAGGCTAACCATCGGGCTTCTGTTCCGAAGGATTGATCAAGAGGCGCACTTAGGTGTGCCTTTTTTTTACAGTTCTCTTAAACGTTCTCAATGTCGATAGGCACCGATTTCTGGTTGAAACGGTACCACTTCCTGGTGTACCTCTACCCCCAACTGCTCTAACATGGCCTGCAAAACCGGGTCAGGAGATAATCTTAAATAGCTAGCCGTTACTTCTAAAGGCACATGGCGATTACCCAAATGATAAGCAGCTCGCAGCAAATTCACCGGTTTTTGGGAGGTGACAGTGAGTACCGGTTCTGGTTTAGCAGCAATTCGGATCATCACCTTTGTATCTTCCGCTTCCAGTAAATCCCCATCCTGCAAGACACTGCCCCTAGGCAAACGCAAATACAAATTTTCACCATCCGCTGTTTCAAAGCGGTGGCGCGTTCGGGTACGTTCTTCCGCTGTCAAGGAGAGGGTAAAACCGACTTTAGTATTCTGATTAGCTGTGAGGCGTTTGGTAAAGGTGAGCATTGGAAATTGACCATTGCTGAATTCAGACTAAAATACCAATTAAAGTAGGGTGGGCAAAGTAATCTGATCGTGAATACTCAAAAGAACCAAACTGTTTTTGCCCACCCTACAAGCTTGCGTGTAAAAAAAATACCAATTAAAGTAAGGTGAGCAAAGGTAAGCTATCAGCTATCAGCTATCAGCTATCAGCTTTTTAATAAGAAATAAAACAGGTAAGCATTGGTTTAATCTCAGTGAAGTCACAGGCTGGAAGCCTGTGCCACAAAGCTGTTCGCGCAGCGTGAGCCTTTAGCTCACGGCTGACCGCTGACCGCTGACCGCTTTTGCCCACCCTACAAGCTTGACATATTATCAATTTTGTTGTAAGCGAACTAGTTCATTGTGGATTCGCCGTTGTAACTTCTGATCGGATTGAGCGCTAACCGTAATTGAATTAAATCGAGATATGGTCAAGTCATGACTTTCAGCAATGGTTTTCGAGCGGTTACAGTAGTTTACAGCCAGATCTCGGATATTTCGACGTAGAGCTGCTATGGTTTTTACTTGGGTGCAGTTAATTTCAGGAACTATCTTGTCCTTGTCTTTGGTTAATTCCTGAATATCCTCGTAGACACCTTGACGATTTTGATCGATCGCCAGAACAGCTTTGGCGTAATTCTTCAATTCCTGACTCTTCACTTCAGATGAGGCTACTGTGGGGATAGCTGCCGTGGGGTCAGGGTCTGGACTGGAAGAACATCCAACCAAAACCACTATCATTCCGGCAAGCCATCCCAAGGGATAGATAAATTTGCTCATTAGTTTTTTGGGAGATCAGCGACCTGCACTGGCTAGCCTGTTCGCGCAGCGTCGGCTTTGCCGAAAGCTGGATTAGTCTATTTTTTACTATTGCTAGTGGCTAGCTATTATGGTTCTTTTTCTGATAACTATACCATTATCGGTGTAAACTTGATTGATAATTCCCAGGTGTACAACTCGTCTTACTGCTTGCCCAAGAGGAACGTTGAGAGCCTTACGCTTTAACCAAAAACATTTAATTATGGTTGAAGTTATGGTTGAAGTTATGCTTCAAGGGAATAAGTTGCTGATTCTTAGAGCTATATCTAGCTAAAAGCTAGCGTCAAATTTTGCTTGTTGAATACGCACTAATTCACTTTGAATCTGTTCCCGTAAAGTTTGATTATCTTGCATCTCAATAGTAATTTCGTTGAAGCGTTTATTTCCTCCTTCGGGAAAATACTTAGAGACAATTACCTCTGACTGTTGGCAGTAATCTTTAGCAATCTCTTGGGCGGTCGAGGGGAGCTTATTGATGCTCTCGGAGTCATCGCACAAAATTTCTGGTGGCTCTCCTAGGATTGTAGTGATTTTTTCATAGGCAGATGCGCGAATAGGCTCTATTTGTAATAGAACTTCAGCATATTGAGTGACGTCATTAGGACTAATGTCAGAGGTGACATCTTGAGCATAGGCTGAAGTGCTAATAACAAGGGTATAAGAGTCTTCAGAAAGCTCAGGGATAAATCCAGATAGCAAACTAATAGCAGTAAGTCCTCCGACAAGTAGAGATTGGGAGAAAAGTTGGGTCAAGCTAAGTTTTAGAGAGTTAGCAGTGAGCATGATGATCAATTAAAAGCAAAATAAACAATAACCAAAACCACTAAGGGCTAGTTTAATGTGAATTAATTTATGGGGGATAAGTTCCTCATAAGGCAAGAGCTTCTGGGAATTGGGAAGTGCAGACAGGATAAATATCAAGCATGAGTATAAAAAAAATTTAACCTTCAACCTTAAAGCTAGCCTGGGTGAAGCCACTGACTGGTCTAAACTCTTGAACTGTTAAAGATTTCACAAAGTTGTATCACCTTAGTTTGTAATGTTGAAAGGGGGTCTGCTCCCGTTTTGAGGTTGAGGTCTAACTCCAGCAACACCCGCAGAGTGGAGATGAGTTGCTTGGGGGAAAGGAACTCCACGTCTTGTTTGAGGAAGTAAACTCGTTTGGGGTTATTGATATTGGCGGTGTTAGCGATCGCATTTGGATCGGTTTCGCCCTCACTCACCAGCAACTTCACCCACAACCAGGTACGAAACTGAGTAATTAAGGTAGCGACAATCTTTAAAGGAGGTTCATTCTGGTTGATCAAGGCAGCCAACAACTCCAAGGCTTTTGCCCCATCCCCTGCCCGAATCGCCTCTGCCAGTTGCAAGGTATTTTGAGTATTAGCCACTACCAGGGTGGCAACGGTACTTTCTTGTAACGGTTGGCTGTCATACAGCGCGTAGAGTCGTAATTTTTCCAGTTCGTTGAATAACTGTCGGGTGTCATTGCTAACGGATTCGGCTAAGAGTTCAGCTGCACTATTGGTTAGTTTGACTCCAAATTCAACGGAGTACGACTTGACCCGATGCACTAGCTGCTGGGTCTTCCAGGGGGGAATCAGAGCAAACTCCCGAATCTCGGCGTACTGTTGCAGTAACTTCGTGGACTTGAGTCGTGGATCTGGTCGATGGGGGGTAGTTAGTAACAAAACGGAGTGTTTAGGAATGACTGGTATAGTACGCTCTAATTCTGCCAGTAAATTGTCCGAACATTGCTGGCAAACGGTTGTATCGACTAACCACACTAGACGTCCACCCATGCCAAACGGAGGAGTCATGACTTGATTCAAGGCTTGAATTACGGCATCTGGTTGGTCTGGGGAAATTTTGTCATAGTTAAAACTAGCCCAGTTGGGGTCAACTAGGGATTGACGGAGCTTGTCCAGGGCTTGGGCCATGGCAAAGTCATCCTTTCCCCAATAGAGGTAAATTCCCATATCAGAACACGTAAGGGGGCAAAATTGGACGATACATATCAAACTTATCTAAATCGGGTCACACGGCTTACCCTAACCGCAACCTATCAATCGCAGTTACTCAATATCCAAGAGTCACCCAAGTTTAAACGTCTCCCTAATGGCAGCAGAGAGCCTGCCCCTTTTCCTGGTTACACTGTAATCACACCACCTTGGGAGGAAGAGACTAATAACTCAACATTCTATGATAACATGCAGCAGCTCCAAAAAGAGCTTCTCCAGCAACTAGACCCGGGTTTAATGGTACCGATACCCCCGGATAGTTTTCATTTAACCTTGGCTGACTTGATTTGGGAAAATGCCTACCGAGATGCCACGGCTGAAAATCCACAGTTTGAAACTCAACTGCTTAAGTCGATACAGGCAAGTTTTGACAAGTCTGTCAGTATCAGCCAGGAAACCTCTTTAGCAAATGGTGGTAATCCTATTAGCTGGCAGCTATTGGGCTTAATGGTGATGCCCAGGGCGATTGGTGTATGTCTAGCACCCCAGGATGAACAGGCATACAATCGCATTTCCCAGCTTCGTCGGTGTATTTATCAAAATTCTGATTTAATGGCTCTAGGTATTGAACAGCAATACCATTTTACGGCTCACATCACTCTAGGATATTTCGGAGATATCCCCCAGGAGTTGGATAGCGATCGCATTAGCAATATCCTATTCGAGTTAAGTGGCCAAGCCTTAGAAGTAGAAGGGAGTGTACTATCGATTCGGCAGGCTCAATTAAGGAAGTTTGACGATATGATGCGCTTCTTGCGGGAACCAGAATGGCCAGTTTTGGAGTTTTGAGTGCTTTCGCGTGCTTAGTGTTTGAGTTGGAGCAGAGTATGGGGTGGGGATTTAGATGAAAGCATTGTCGATGCATCCGATTATGGAGCAAAGTTTTGCCATTATTGACCAACAGATTGGGGAGCATCAGTTTAATCCAGCTGAGTATGGGATTGTGCGGAGGGTAATCCATAGTACGGCGGATTTTGAATTTACCCAACTGCTTCGGTTTAGTGAAAATGCGATCGCATCTGGTATCTCTGCACTGAGCCAGGGAACACCAATTGTTACAGATGTAGGAATGGTCAAACAGGGGATAGCTAGTATGGTGGCAAAAACCTTTGGTAATCCCCTGATCGTAGCAGTAGACCAGGCACCAGTCGCTCTGCCGGGAAAGACGCGCACGGAAACTGGTTTACTCCGATGTTTCGAGCAATTTCCAGGGGCTATTTTTGTGATTGGTAATGCCCCTACGGCATTGTTGGCTTTATGTGAGCAGTTGTCCCACTCTCAGGTCAAACCAGCTTTGGTCATTGGCGCAACCGTTGGGTTTGTTTCAGTGCTGGAGTCGAAAGCTGCTTTGGCCAAGATATCCATCCCTCAGATTCGAGTTGAAGGAGCTAAAGGAGGGTCTCCAGTGGCTGCAGCTATTTTGAATGGATTGATGGTATTAGCTTGGGAGAGTGAGTAATAATATCATGTTCGGTTGAACAGTTATAAATACTCAATAATAGGGAACAGGGAACAGCGGATCTGGGAACAGGGGATGAGGAGGGAGATAACCTACCAGAAGGAAGCTATGTTTTTTTATAACTGTTTATCTCAACATGATATGAAACATCCCAAAAGCCCACAAGACCCGAAGGTAACTAAAAAAGAGATGAGTAAATTTCGATTAACTCCCTTTTGTGTATTCTTTCTGTCCTTGGTGTCTTGCCAGTTGCTATAATACACTCCCAGCTTAATTCCTATTATTCTGAAAACAGATTAAAGATCAGATATAGCAATCCTAAATGAATTGTGATAATTTTTGTTCCCTACTCCCTGTTCCCTGTTCCCTACTCCCTGTTCCCTGTTCCCTGTTCCCTGTTCCCTTTGCAATAGCAGCAAAACCATGACCTCGATCAACGTAGTGGGCATTGGTTTAGACGGAGCAGCTAGCTTAACTGATCAAGTCAAGCAGCTCGTAGAACGAGCGACGCTATTGGTTGGAAGTCAGCGCCATTTAGGTTATTTTCCCAACCACCAAGGGTCACAAGTGGTATTGGGGAATTTTACTGACGCTATTGAATTAATTCGTAAGCAGCTCGATGGTGCGGATCACGATACCCTAATCGTAGTGTTGGTCAGTGGTGATCCATTGTTTTTTGGCTTAGGACGATTGCTCCTAAGCCAACTTCCCCCCTCAAGCCTCAGGTTTCATCCCCATGTCAGTGCGATTCAGCTGGCCTTCAGTCGGATTAAGGTTGCTTGGCAAGATGCTAAGGTAATCAGTGCTCATGGCCGTTCTATGGAACAACTAATCCCAGCCTTGAAGCAGGGAGTTGACAAGATTGCGGTGTTGACGGATGGCACCAATACACCTGAAGCGATCGCTAAATTATTGCTAGCGCTAGATTTACCCAGTTGCTACCAGTTCTGGGTATGTGAAAATTTGGGAGGTATGGATGAACGGGTGCAATGTCTTGGTGTAGAAGCAGTATTGAACCAGACCTTTGCGCCCCTGAATGTGGTGGTATTACTACGTCACCCTGATTCCGTTGACCAATCCCTGGATCCAGAGTCGTTACCGATACTAGGATTACCAGATCAGACATTTACTAGTTTTAGCGATCGCCCTGGTTTAATGACCAAGCGAGAAATCAGGCTGCTGTTACTAGGAGAGTTAGCCCTCAAACCAGGGCAAACAGTTTGGGATATTGGTGCAGGCACAGGTTCAGTTTCCATTGAAATTGCTCGTTTATCGAACACCTCTCAGGTGTATGCTATTGAAAAAACAGCAATGGGGAGTACTTTGATTGAGCAAAATTGTCAACGTTTGGGCGTTACTAATGTTACCTCAATTCATGGTTCAGCACCGGATGTTTTGAAGAATTTACCAACACCAAATCGGGTTTTTATTGGCGGTAGTGGGGGTAATTTGCACTCAATTTTGGATTACTGTGATACTCGCTTAGACCTCGATTGTATTTTAGTGTTAGCATTAGCAACTGTAGAGCATATTAATACAGCCTATAGTTGGTTTGAATCTAAACGTTTCCCTCCTTCCGAGCGCGGGATTAGAGCAAATTCCTTCCCCCCCTTATTAAGGAGGGGGGATTCTTTCCCCCCCTTATTAAGGGGGGTTAGGGGGGATCCTTGGAATTATCAATGGTTACAGGTGCAGTTATCGAAGTCGGTACCTGTGGGCAAGCTCACTCGGTTTAATCCTCTCAATCCGATCACTATTGTGACGGCTTGGAAGTGCTGATTTTGAGAGTCTTGAGTTCATAAGTGCTGAGTTCGTAAGTGCTGAATTTTGATACCCGATCTGCCAATCTCCCCATCTCTCCAGAAGTTGCGGTGTCATTAACTGATATTATTACTACTGGAAGACTATCGAACAATAGTCAAAAAAACAGTCAAAAAAACGTCCGGAGTATTGGCAAGTGTTAACACCAGGACACATCGAAGCAAATTCTATGGCTCATCTCCAATGTGCTGTATGTGGTAAAGAATATCCGCTAGAACTGCGTTATCGTTGCCAATCTTGCGATGGAGGTGTGTTGAATGTTGTGTACAGAGGTAATCAAAAGGTAGAATCTGGTTCCGGACTGCAGCGTTTTAAAGATTTTGTTCCGATTAAACCCCTGCCAGAATTTTATTGTCCAGAAACTCCTCTAATTCGATTCGACAATGCTCAATATGTTGACCATGATGGCATTTACTGTAAAGTAGAAGGGGCTTTAGCAACCGGAAACACCAAATATAGACAGAGTTGTATGGCAACACCAGGGTTGTTATGGGGTGGAGTTAAAGAATTTGTAGTCTCCTCTACAGGCAACTCTTCTTCTAGCTTTATGTATTGGGCCAAAG
Organism: Moorena sp. SIO4A5; assembly: GCF_010672005.1. NCBI lineage: Bacteria > Bacillati > Cyanobacteriota > Cyanophyceae > Coleofasciculales > Coleofasciculaceae > Moorena > Moorena sp. SIO4A5. The sequence continues at coordinate 40,856 of NZ_JAAHHZ010000027.1, forward strand.
AGCTTGAAGGTCAAATTAGGGTTCATGTCTTTGTTCCCTCAACCCATAGACATCGCTTAAAATTTCAGAGTCCCTATGCCACCATCCATGAAACAGATGTAGATTTTGTGGAAACTGGCAAGTTGGCCAAAGACTATGCTCAAGATCATAATCTATTTTGGGAAGGAGGCTTTTTCAACTTCTTTCGTCGGGAAGGTCTCAAAACAGGGTATATGGAAGGAGCAACCCAAATGGACTTCCAAGTTGATGTAGTCTTTCAACCCATTAGTAGCGGGATGGGGTTTTATGGGGGATATTTTGGCTTCAAGCAGCTTTTAGCCAATGGGTATATTAAGAAAATGCCTCGTTTTGTTGGTGTGCAGCAAGATACTTGTGCTCCTGTGTATACGGCATTTCATGCTAATAGAGAACAAATTGCTGATGAGGATATTATCCGCAACCCCACTGGAAAGGCTGAGGCTATTCTTAGAGGCAATCCTACCGCAACCTACTCTTATTTGCGGGATCTAATTCTAGACACTCAAGGAACGGTTGTTGCCCCAACCCAAGCAGAACTTCTGAAAAGCTATGAGGTTTTACAGCAAGCTGGTATTTCTGCTTGTCACACTGGAGCATTGTCTTTGGCAGCCTGTAAAAAGTTGATTCTTGACGGGTGGATTTCCCCTGAAGAAAAATGCTTGCTGATGGTGACTGGAGGACGGATGTACTAGGCACGTAAGCATTTTCCCTTTGCTGTTATTCACTTTTGAAAATATTGCGTAGGGTGTGTTAGGGGCGGCTCGCCGTCATTTTCTACCTCATAGCCAGGGTTGGGAAAGCCCGCCCCGTAACGCACCACTGGATCAAACAGCTTTAATGAGATATACCCTATATATCCCCAGTAGAACCAGAGAAAAGCTACATAGTTCCAGAAAATCAAGCTCGACTCTTTTTAATTATGTCTCAGTTGCTCCTCTAGCCATTTGTTGTCTAATTCCAGAAACTCAGCAGTCCACGTGAAAGGTTCATCTATAAACTTGCTCCCCAGAGTAATACAACTATCTAAAAATGGGGTATCTACTCCTGTTAGGCGGGCTAACACCTGTAGTGGAAAAGCCCCAAAGGGTAATTCTTCTGAGAGATAGCGATGATGAGGATTCCTGAGAGTAGAATTGTCAAGTGCTTTGATCTGGTGAATGTGTTCGTAAAAAGATGGGCCAGTAGTTCCATAGGCTGTCTTAAAATAATCGTACATATCGCTTAGATCAGGAAACCCTAATGCCTTGGCTATAGCTAGACGATCGCGATCGAAATCACCAATCAAATTAGCAGTGCGAGGACCCATACCTCGGTAAATATTATAATTTTCTCCCAGCTCCCATCTGGTTAAAGAGGCGATGATTAAGGGAACGTGAAAAACATCATTACATTTATCCAAGTTTACTTCTAAACTCGAAGACAGTGGACGCAAATTCTCGAACAAACCTTGATAGGTAGCAACAATCCGCTCTGTCATATCCGAGTTTTGGGCAGCGACTTTGAACTGTTTTTTAAACCTCTTTATAGCTACTTGGTCGTCACCGTTACCTCGGCAGGCAAAGGGGGTATTATTTACATCTGCAACTGCGGGTAATTGGGTTTCACTCATGCCAAATTCTTTTTGCCACACTTTGCAGAAAACTCGACCTGAAAAACGGCTAGAACAGATCAATAAAATATTGGTTTGAGGGGTCATATATTGCCCCAAAATCCGGGCATAAGATTCAACATCCTGACCTCGACAGCCAATCACAATATTATTGGGTAATTTGCCATCATGAGTGGCGGCAATTTCCTCAATCTGGTTAGAACAAGCTGCAATTGGATAATTACCCGGTGAACATACACCCGTTGAACGAACAATCTTAGTTTGACTAATTGAAGAAGAACGACGAGAAAACAGATCAACGTTATGGCCTTGAGAACTCAGGTGAACTGCTGTGGCTAAACCTACATCTCCTCCACCCACAACAAGGTAATTATCTTGTGACATATCTTGTGACATCAAAAAATATCCTTTAAGCTCTATAATTGTGAATATGTAATTGAAATTATGAACAGCTTATCACAAGAGTTTCACCGATTTTTATGCAGGTTAACTGTAATCTCGAAATTATTGATAATGGAGGCAGCTTATTGACATAGACGCATCAGATTAAAAGTTTTATCATACTAAAAAATAACTTTTTTATGTATTTTTGGATACAAAATTACATTAGCTTACCCTGGTTTAAGTTCCGCTACTCAAACGATAGTTCTCGTTTACTGACAACACAATCGTGAAGGTATAAATTGATTAATTCTTGGTAAGAAATTCCTTTTTCTTGCGCCTTGGCTTCAAAATATTCTATTACATCAATCCTCAAAGGCAAAGTTACTGGTTGCTTTAATTTATTGGCATAAGGATTGGGGCGGCTTTTCATATTGGCAAGGTCATATTCTGGTTTCATGGTTTTATCCTCGATAGTGTTTACTTTCATTTTTGGTGGCTTTGCGGGCTGAAATGATTCTGATTACTGATTCCTCCTCTCGGTAACAATGAATAATCAGTAAGATTCGCATTTTCGAGCTTATGCCTAGGAGTAAAAATCGGTCTTCTATCTCAGAATGATCTTCGTCCCAAAACTGGATTGCCTTCTCATCATAAAAAACCGATTTTGCTTCTTCAAATGAAACACCATGCTTTTTTTTATTGATTCGATTCTTTTCGTTATCCCACTCAAAAACTAATTGATTCATGTTTATATTTTAAGACATAATGGTTTAGTATGGTAATGGTAGAGTAACGCCAGCCTAAACCCAAGCTACTTGATGGCGATGCTTGCCCGGTCGCCCTTAAACGATTGACGGTTCGCACAGCGTCGGTCTTTGCCTGAAAAGTCACGCTACGGCAACGCAATCTAATAACTTTGATGGGATTGACTTCGAGGGATTTTCTATTACAAATGCTATACAATATCGCAGCTGATAGCAATAGGCAATCAAACCACACAAAACATTAAAGGGTTGGCACTTTCGGGTGGATCTCATTTTTATTATTTGACCCAACAGTGGTGCGTTACGGGGCGGACTGTCCCAACTCTGGCTACCGAGAAAATGAGGGCTCCCCTAACGCACCCTACGGAACTACTTATCCAAAACTGATGTCCAGACCTGTAAATTACCGAACCAAGAAGTGAGCCGCCCAGGATTACAACCCGCAGCTTCCCCTTCTGCCTCTAAACTAATGGAATGATTTCCTGAGGAAACAGGGCCGAGATCAATTTCACGTGAGGTCAAGGGAAGGCTACTGAACTGGCCAGGTGCGCCCCTCCACCCAAGGGTACCTGTAGAACTAACAGGCTTACCGTCAAGGTAGAAATGGATTTTAATTGGGCCGCAATGAGTAGGGGGGACGACATACTGGACTTTTAAGACACCCCGCGTTGTTACGTCTATTGCGAAGCGGTTACTGCATACTTGGCCACTGCCATTACAATATATTTCTTCTGGGCCAAAATTTTGACTCTTGATGATCACCGGAGGAAACAAATTATGCCAATTCTGGATCACAGCTGCCCCCAGTAGACCAACCAGGCCAATTACAGCGACAATTATCTCTATCCTATGACTTTTATCTTGACCACTCATCCCACTTTACCAAAAGTTATGATCATCGACGTTCGATGACTTTTCATTTTGTTGTTTTACCTAATTTATAATTATATATTATAAAGAGTAAATATTCAATCGGTGGACATTGTTCCGAGTCTGTTACCAGTTTATGTAGGGTGGGCAATGCTTGATACAGCTTCACCAAGCTGGGCTTTGCACCTTGATGAACACTGCCCACCCTAAGATTAATAAAAATGATGCAAGATTCCAGTGTTAATCAACTGAAATCTTGCTAGCTTACTCAAATTTCAAAAACCTAAGCCATCAAGCGTTGCTGAATCAAGGAATGAATGTCCAATCATCTGGTTTTGGTCAAGCCCCCTAAATCCCCCAAGTTTGGGGGACTTTGAAAGTCTTGTTCCCCCCAAACTTGGGGGGCTAGGGGGGCAAAACCATACCCATAATCAGCAACGCCAGCCATCAAGCAGTAAAATATCTAGCGATGGGGTGATAAGCTACAATTGCTGTCGTAGATTGCTCTGGATACAATTGCTCACTCTCATCCATGTATAACTTAATGCGATCGCATTCCAACAAATCCAACTGCTTGTACTGATCCTGGAGATTTGGACAAGCGGGATAGCCAAAACTATACCGTGAACCCTGATAGCGCTGAGCCAACACATCCCGAATGCTATCGGGTTCTCGATCTGCGAACCCTAACTCCCGACGAATCCGAGCATGACTCCACTCCGCCAAGGCTTCAGCGATTTGTACCGCCAATCCGTGGTAATACAAATAATCGGTATATTGATCACCATCAAATAATTTCTTAGCGTACTCTGTGGCAATATCACCTACAGTTACCGCCTGCATTGGGAACACATCGAATTGACCTGCTTCTGCCAACTCCTTCGGTAAAAAGAAATCCGCTATACACAAACGCTTACCAGACCGTTGCCGAGGAAACTCAAATCGTGCCACCTCTTGCAATTCCTTCGAGTCTTTAGCGCCTTCAGGATTCATCCCTTGGGCATCATAAATTATCAAGGAATTCCCCTCAGCTAAACAAGGAAAATATCCATAGACTACCTGGGGATGTAACAAGTTCTCAGCAAGAGTTTTTTCCTTCCATTTCGCCAGAATTGGGTCAACCTTTTCCTTCAAAAACTGATTATACTCTTCCCTCGACTGGTCCTTTGGCTTCCGAAACTGCCATTGTCCAGCAATCAACGCCTGCAAATCCAGATACCAAAAGACTTCCTCGAAGGAAATATCTTCTGGCTGGAGTATCTTGGTTCCCCAGAATGGCGGTGTTGGACGCTCAATATCCAAGGTTACCCCTTCCGAACGATTAGTATCTGGGGGAGTTGAAGGGGGAGTTGAAGGTTGAAGGTTAGATGGTTGCAGGTTGTTTTGTGAACCATTCTCCTGTAACTTGTCAACTTTCAACTCGGAAGAAGCTTCAACCGCTACACCATTCTCTAGCTCATCGATAAAGCCTTTAATATCATCCCAGTTACCAGCTGATTTTGCTGGCATTAATTTATCCATGAAATGGAGGTCAGAAAAGGCATCTTTACCATAAACCACCTGACCGTTGTAGGTATTCTGGCAGTCCTTATGGACAAATTTTGGTGTTAGGGCAGCACCCCCTAGAATAACTGGTACCGTAATTCCCCGCTCATTAAAGGTTGCCAGATTATCCTTCATAAAAGCGGTAGACTTCACCAGTAGCCCACTCATGGCAATACAGTCAGCATTGTGCTTTTCATAAGCATCAATAATATTTTCCACTGGCTGTTTAATCCCCAAGTTAATCACCTCGTAGCCATTGTTGGACAAGATGATATCTACTAAATTCTTGCCAATATCGTGAACATCTCCTTTCACCGTAGCAATTACAAAGGTACCTTTAGCATTCTTCCCTGCTTCAGATTTTTCCATATATGGCTCTAAATAGGCCACTGCTGCCTTCATGGTTTGAGCAGATTGTAATACAAACGGCAGCTGCATTTGCCCGGAACCAAATAGTTCTCCTACCACTTTCATACCGTCGAGCAAAAAGGTATTGATAATCTCCAGGGGAGGATATTTTTCTCGGGCTTTCTCCAGTTGTTCTTCTAAACCAATCCGTTCCCCATCAATAATATGACGCTTGAGCCGCTCTTCTACCGATAGGTTTTCATCCTGGGAGCGATCGCGTTTTGTAGTTTTGCCTTCAAACAGGGTAGTCAGCTCGGCCAAGGGGTCATAGGTACACACATCCCCATCAAACTGCCGCTGATCATAAATCAGTTTTCGACAAACCTCTTGATGCTCTGGCTCAATCTTGGCTAAGGGCAAAATCTTACTAGCACTAACAATTGCTGCATCCATCCCTGCTTGCATTGCTTCGTGCAAGAACATGGAATTAAGCACAATTCGAGCTGCTGGGTTTAGTCCAAAGGAAATATTAGAAACCCCAAGCATAACATGACACCCAGGCAATTCTTCCCGAATCCGACGAATGGATTCGATTGTCCCTTTGCCGTTTTCCCGGTCTTCCTCAATTCCTGTGGAAATTGGTAGCGCTAGCGTATCAAAGAAGAGTTCATGAGCTGGGATACCATATGCGATCGCATCGTTATAAGCACGTTTAGCAATTTCAAACTTCTTATCCGCTGTCCGCGCCATACCATCTTCATCGATAGTACCAATTACCACTCCCGCGCCATAGATTTTAGCTAACTCCAGTACCTTATAGAACCTAGGTTCCCCATCTTCGTAGTTAGTGGAGTTCAGGATACACTTACCCCCAACTACCTTTAAGCCAGCCTCCATCTTTTCCCATTCCGTAGAGTCCAGCATCAGGGGTAAGGTGGAATTTGTGACTAAACGGGAGGCCAATTCGTTCATATCCCGAACTCCATCCCGTCCCACATAGTCCACGTTAACATCTAGGACGTTAGCCCCTTCCCTAATTTGGGATTTAGCCAAAGATACCAATCCATCCCAATCTTCTGCGTTGAGCATGGTGCGGCACTTTTTAGAACCACTAGCATTGAGGCGTTCACCAACAATTAGGAAAGAATTATCTTGCTCATAAGGTTGGGAGCTGTAAATCGATGCTGCTGACGGTTCATGCTTAGGATGTCGCTCCTTCGGGGTCAGGGTTTTGGAAAGCTCCGCTAACTGTTGAATATGAGCTGGCCTAGTACCGCAACAGCCACCAATAACTTGTACTCCCAAATCCTCTACAAAATGCATCAGTGCCATCCGCAGTTCCATGGGAGTAAGCCTGTAGTGAGCATGCCCTCCGACATTTTCCGGTAATCCAGCATTAGGGATACAAGAAACCACAAATGGGGAACACTCAGACAAGTATTTGATATGTTCCTTCATTTGCTCTGGCCCAGTGGCACAGTTAAGACCAAGGATATCAATCGGGTAAGGCTCTAGAATCGTTAGCGCCGCATTAATTTCTGACCCCACCAGCATAGTACCCATCACTTCCATAGTGATCGATACCATCAGTGGGAGTCTTGCCCCTTTTTTTTCAAATACCTCTTCTATGGCATTCAGCGCTGCCTTAATTTGCAGCACATCCTGACAGGTTTCCACAATCAGCAAATCAGAACCGCCATCATACAACCCTAAGGCTTGTTCCACATAGGCGTTCTTCAAGGTATCAAAATCAATATGTCCCAGGGTAGGGAGTTTAGTACCAGGACCCATGGACCCTGCCACAAACCTAGGTTTTTCTGGAGTAGAGTATTCCGCTGCCATCCGTTTCCCTAGTTCCGCAGCAGCTTTATTTAGGTAATAGGCTTGGTCAGCTAGATCATATTCTGCCAGTACAATCGAGGTACCCCCAAAGGTATCCGTTTCAATCACATCTGCTCCCACCTCCAGGAAGCCCCGATGCACCTTTTCCACTGCTTCTGGTTTAGTATGGACAAGGTACTCATTACATCCCTCGTACTCAGGTCCACCAAAGTCTTCAGCGGTAAGGTTTTGGGTTTGGAGAGATGTTCCAGTTGCCCCATCAAATACGATAACCGGGCGCTTTGGGCTATGGAGGTGATTGAGGAAAGGGCTATTCATAGATTCGATTCAGTTGCTATTTGTTGACCGTTGACAGTGTACGGTTGAGAGTTTAGGTAATTTAGTTGATTTATGTCGGCTCTTATAATTACTTTATCAAAAATCACACAAATTGCTTTATTTAATTTTTGTTATAATTTAAATTTTAGGTCAAATTAGGTTTTTTAGAAAAAAACTAATTGTTTTTTTTTACAGTTGTTTATGTAGGGTTTAATTAACTTCAGTTAAAGGGTAAAACAAACAGTAATTTACAAATTACATTATCAAATAATTAGTATAAATTCAATAGTGTGCAACGTTAATTTACTAGTTTGGTAAATCCATTAAAGCCGATTTATAGCGTTGATCATACTTATAGTTAACAGATGCAGCGCTAACGACTCAGTTTACGTCGGCACGGATCTCTTAGAAAATCCCTTGGGATGGTGAGTCCCTACGGTGCAGAAAAAGTTAGGCAGTGCAGGGATTAAAAACACCGGCTTACTTTGGGTAGCCAATTGTGTCCAATTCCAGAAACTGCTGAAAGACAATCTCCTCTAAAAAATGCTATAATATAGAGTAACTATGTGATGGGAAAGACCATGCAAGTTAAAGACTTGACTATTGAAGAGTTTAAGCTGCTCATCCTGAAGCTGCTTTTGCCCAGTGGGTTGCTATGGCCTGCAAATTAATATTGGTCGGGCAATTACGACTATTTCATGATTCCCCTCGAGAAGAGAGTGTGGGGAGATGGGGAGATGGGGAGATGGGGAGATGAGGAGATTTTTATTGCATTCGCGTAGCGTGGCCTTAGGCCAATCCTGTTCATCTCACCATGGGATCGCCTCAAGGTCAAAATGCGAACGCGCCCCGCGTGACCTTAGGTCAATCGCATTCATCCCATCCTATGATGCCCTCAACTTTTCCCTGTTCCCTTGTTTACATCTTAACTAAAAATGCTATCCCTATTTCAGCTTTCTGTCTTTTGTTGCCATAAAAGATAGGAAGCTAATTTTTTGATTACCAATAATAACTCGAATTAAGTAAGCCTTCAGCTGAAGGCTGATAGCTGATAGTTTACATTATAAACCAAATATAGCAATTCTCTATGCCATGAGGTACAAAGGGATCCCCCTAAGTCCCTATTATCAAGGGGGACTTTGACCTCATAAATCCTAGAAAGGGATCCCCCGTTGGTCCCCCTTATCAAGGGGGACTTTGACCTCATAAATCCTAGAAACGCTACAACCCAAAAGCTGATGATAACAACACCAGAAAATTATCAGCTTTGTTTTAATACTATTACCTCTTACTTTTTGCCATACTCTCCACACTTTCCACATTCTACTATTGGCCATATTTCGTAATAAAAAAAAAATCCCAAACCCCTTGACATTTTAATTAATTTATTTATATATTAATAATATAAGCACTTAAGAGGAAAGATTATCATGACTGAAAACATTCCCCCCACCCCAGACAACCAAGGTCGCCAACCTAAGAAATCCAAGCTCTTGTTGATCGGAACTCCTCAACAGGTTCGCGATACAATTAATGCCCTGTATTCCCTTAAGTATGCATATCCCTATGAGTGGAGCACTCCCGAGCCCACTGAAAAGCCTGGTGAGGTGATGACCACTTTGGTCGGATATTTTTACCTAGACTAGGATAGGAATTTGCCAGGGCTTTGACGCCCTGGCCACCATCAAGATTTAAGGTTGTTTTATGAAGTGGGATGAAGTAGTATGGAATAGCATAAATCGGAGTTTAGAATGTGGTTGCTTTCGAGCAATTGCTGACTAACTCTGGTGGAATGTTTTTAGTCATCAGAATTGATTTCATTGAGTTGACCTATTGTGTACTCGTTTTTGTGTACACTTTAGAATTCGGTCAAGACTTGGGGTTAACCAGAACTTGACCGAATTTTTTTTATTGTTATTAATAGCAAAGGGAGTAGGGAGTAGGGAGTAGGGAGTAGGGAATAAAATTTGGCTTTGCTTAATAATGGAATGATTTTAAGAGTTTTGTAGAATGGGCATCTTGCGTGGAACTGGCATCTTGCCAGTTTCATGCTTATTTTCCTGCGGGCATCCTGCCCACTCTACTTCTATTCATTTGAAGATTCAGCAACACCGAAAATTTAGATTTTACTAGAAAGCGCTATAGTTAAAGAAATTATTAATTGGGTGAAGTACTTACTAGGAGCAGAGAGTAGGGAGTAGGAAATGGACAAACAAAGACTACAAGCATACGTCAACCTGATCAAGCAACTGCTAACTTGTTCCAGCGGTGAAGAAGTCCAAATTATTGAGAGCAACCGCGAGTTAGTGGATGCAGAGTTATTGCAGGTAATGGCACAAGTAGCAGAACAACTAGCAGCAAATGGCGACCAAAATAGCGCTGATGTTTTACTCCATCTTAGGAGTGATATTTTAGCCGTAATATCAGAAACCCCTACCTCAACTAATCCCTCATCCCAAGACTATCTGAAATTATTTAAACAGATATTGCAAGCAACTGGTAACAGCAATGGCGACCCCAAAGTCGTGTACCCACTTTTGGAAGCAAACCTAGACAAACTCGATGATAACTTTATAGATATTCTGCAAAGGTGGACAAGTGCTAAATTCTCAGAAGTGGAACCAGAACTAGCACAAGACATTGCTAATAATATCTGGTATTTCAGCGACCTCATCCAGCAGTTTCCCCTGGGGAATAAAGCTAATAATATAGAAATCGCCATTGCTGGTTACGAACAGGTACTAAACGTCTTTACTCGTGAGAGTAACCGGGAAAGTTGGGCAGGGACTCAAAACAACCTGGGCAATGCCTACATTAACAGAATCCGTGACAACAGGGCATTGAATCTCGAAAAAGCGATTAAAGCATACGAAGTAGCATTGGAAGTTCGCACCGAAGAAGACTGCCCCATCCACTGGGCAATGACTCAAAACAACCTGGGTATAGCCTACTGTCAAAGAATTCACCACGACAGGTCTGAGAATGTCGAAAAAGCTATTAAAGCATTCCGAAGAGCTTTGTCAGTTTACACCAAAGAAAACTTCCCCATCCACTGGGCAATGACTCAAAACAACCGGGGTACTGCCTACCTTTACATAATCCATGGCGACAGGGCTGACAATCTAGAAAAAGCGATTAAAGCATTTCAACTAGCATTGAAAGTTCGTACCCAAAAAGACTTCCCCATCCACTGGGCAACGACTCAAAACAACCTGGGCATTGCCTACCGTGACCGAATCCGTGGCCACAGGGCATTGAATCTCGAAAGAGCTATTAAAGCATTCCGACTAGCATTAAAAGTTCGCACCAAATCAGACTTCCCCCAAGATTGGGCAGATACTCAAAACAACCTGGGAAATGCCTATCGTGGCCGAATCTGTGGTAGTAGGCAAGAGAATCTCGAAAAATCGATTGAAGCATTCCAACTAGCATTGTCAGTTTGCACCAAATCAGACTTCCCCATTGATTGGGCAGGGACTCAAAACAACTTGGGCAATGCCTATAGCCAGAGAATTCGTGGTGATAAGCAAGAGAATCTGAAACTTGCTATTGAAGCATACCAAGGAGCATTGGAAGTTTACACCCCAGAAGCAGATCCGATTAACTGTCTCCGAACTTCCCGCAACTTAGGCCACCTTCACTTTGGCGAAGGTAACTGGCAAACCGCCATCGATGCCTACCAACAAGGAATCACCGCAGTCGAAATCAGTCGCAGTTGGGCAATTAATGATCAAAATCGTCAACAGATTATGGCTGACGCTATAGAAGTTTATCACAAACTAGTGCAAGCCTATATCAATATAGAACAGAAGGATAAAGCCATCGAAACAGTCGAGCGCAGCAAAGCCCGGGACCTAGTGCAACTGCTCACCAACCGCGACCTTTATCCAAAAGGTAATGTTCCCCAAGGGATAATCACCGAGTTAAATCAACTACGTCGAAACATTCCATCATTGGAAAAACAGTTACAAGTAGTTTTTGATAAACTATCAGGAAATAGCGATGACAAACAACAACAGCAACGACAATCTTTAGAGGAGTCACGGAAACGACTACAGCAAGAATTACAGCAGTCGCGACAGCAGCTAGATCAGGTACTAAAGCAAATCAATGATAACTATGACTCCAGTTTCAGTCTAACTCAAACCGTGGAAACTATTCCCTTTAGGGATATTCAGAGCCTGATTGATCAAGGCACCGCTATCATTGAGTGGTATGTTACCAGGGATAAAATTCTTACCTTTATTGTCACCAGTCACAGTCAGCAGCCCATAGTTGTGTCATCCTCTGCTGAAAAGCTGGAAAGGTTGGAAGAGTGGGATAAAGACTATACCAATGCCTACCGCAACCAAAAAAATCAATGGATAACCAATCTATCCACTCGTCTCGCGGAACTCGCTACAATATTAGATATTGATAACATTATTTCTGAGATTGATCGAGTATTTGAGAACGTTGGGGGTAAATGCGATCGCTTAATTCTAGTGCCCCATCGTTTCCTGCATCTGTTTCCACTCCATGCTTTACCTTTATCAAAGGATAATTTACTTATCGATCGCTTTGAAAGAGGAGTAAGTTATGCCCCTAGTAGCCAGTTACTGAAACTAACAAAACAACAACATCGCCCCGACTTCAATAACTTATTTGCTATCCAAAACCCAACTAGACCTGAAGCAAAACCCTTGCCTGGCTCGAAACTAGAAGTTGATAAAATCCGACAATACTTTGACCCCAAGCACAGTATAGTTCTTGCTGAAGCAGAGGCAACCGAAGCCAAACTAAATCAAAATATCAAGCAACTCCACTCTGCTCACTGTGTCCACTTTTCTTGTCATGGCAAGTTCGAGCCTAAATCTCCCCTAGAATCAGCCCTACTTCTAGCAGATGCAGACCTAACCTTGTACAAAATTTTTAAACTTGATCTCAATCAATGTCGTATTGTCGGCTTTTCTGCCTGTGAAACTGGGATGACCCTTTCCAGTAACGAAGAAGAAGATTCTAGCTTACCTAGTGGTTTAGATGAATATATTGGTTTGCCTAGCGGTTTTCTCTATGCAGGTAGCCCTAGCGTTGTCAGCACCCTCTGGAAAGTCGATCCTCTTGCCACTGCTTTATTGCTGAATTTAACAACAACTTTCAGTTTACAACAATTGTTATCGAAAATAGCGCTTTATATTATATTTAAAGCAATCCGTGTCGAAATTTTGATAATTTTTCTTCCCTACTCCCTACTCCCTACTCCCTACTCCCTTCAAACACCTTCAGGGCATGCGAGAAATAAATTGTACCAACAGGGGGGCTGTAAACAACAGAGCGATATCAATAACAGTGATAGTGGCGAAGCGAATTTGTTGATTAGTCATAATTACTTATTTCCTCATTTATCAAGGTACCTTAAATTTTCTTAACCCTGGTCTGTTCGCAAAGCGTGGCCAACGGCCTTAGCTCCCTTGAAACACTTTCAGGGCATCCGTGAAATGAATTGTACTAACAGGGGGGCTGTAAACAACAGAGCGATATCAATAACGGTGATAGTGGCGAAGCGAATCTGTTGACTACTCATAATTACCTATTTCCTCCAGCAGTTATCTAAAACTTCTTTAAAGTTGATGTGAATATACTACAGTCCACAATAATTTCACTGCACCGACTTAGCTCACCCACCTTAGTGATTTTTTCAACCGATTGGTGTGATCTGGATCACAATAGCAAAGGTAACAGGGAGTCGGGAGTCGGGAGTCGGGAGTCGGGAGTCGGGAGTCGGGAGTCGGGAGTCGGGAGTCGGGAGTAGGAAGTCGGGAGTCGGGAGTCGGGAGTCGGGAATATGGCATCAAAAATTCTCGCATTTGTATTTGAGTTGTAAACATAATCCCTCAGGCAAGAGGCAAGAGCCAAGAAGCCACAGGCAAGAGGCAAGAGCTATATAGAGATTTTTGGCAATGGAAAAAACTGTAATCGCTGTTTACAATTCATTTAGAAACCCGATACCAATCCAGGGATTTTCCTTAATGCATATAAAATTAAATTTGTCAACCCACTTTACTGAACTTTTATGGTAGCCACAATCTCCTAGAAGCCTGTGGTAAATTTAACTCAAAGACTGCGGAAGCTTCCCGATCGCAAAGGTTGGGATAAGAAGGATTCCGTTCCCCAATTCTCATCAGTCAAGGGTGTATCTGATTTTTATTCAACCGCTGGGAATCTAACTAGCTAGCTCCGGATTAGGTAGCGCTAGCCTTGTATGAATACCTAAACATCCCATGAGGCAATTTAATTTGTAATCAGAGTTAAAACTTCCTTCTGCTGATGAAACGCTTTTTTCGCAAGACTTTTGCCCATCTACCCAAAAAAACTCCTAGGTCACAGCCATCAGATGGTCACTCTAGCGCTAATCAAGCCTCTACTTCTGTGAGGTGTGATACTAAAGCAGATCATCGTCGGCATTCGTTCCAAAGATATTCTTTAGTCCTGCTATTATTCCTCAGCTGTAGTATTTCCATTGGGTTAAGCACAGGTTTAGTGTATGCCCAAAGTGATGGCAGTACCACCGATTCCAACAAAACCCTACGGGAGAGTACCATCGAGGAACTCAAGGAAAAATCTCAACCGACCTTTGCTTTACCTTCCCCACCAACTAAAGCTCCTGAGATCGATGCTCCTCCTGCTGGTCAGTACATCCTAGAATTCAATCGCAGCCCAGTAGTAGGGTCTCGTCTTAGTTTAAGAGGCATCTATGACGAGGCGCGGCTAGGGTTTACTCGTCCCCGAGATTGGCAACTCAAATCTGTCAAAGCCTTGATTCGCTTTCGCCATTCTCCAGCCCTCTATGCCACTCGCTCTAATCTTACCGTTCTAATTAATGGTGTTAGCGTTGGCAGTATTCCTCTCAACCGCCAGGAGGGGGAAATTGGGAATGTGCTCTTTAATATTCCTATGGACCAACTCCGTAACTACAACCAAATCACAATTGCGGCGCTACAGAATAACTCTCCTACCTGTACTCAAGACCCCTATGATCCTTCCCTATGGACAGAAATTCTGCCGGATTCAAAAATAGTCTTTGATTTTGAACCCCAACCGGTTTCTCTAGACTTCAATCGCTATCCTTACCCGATCTTTGATGACCTGAGCCTAGAACCAAATCAAATTACTTATCTGTTGCCCAAGGAGATTAATGATAATTGGTTAACTAGCACTGCTCGTTTCCAAGCTTCCTTAGGTAGGCTAGCGGATTATCGTCCCCTGAAGACTTCCTTAGTGAAATCTGTCAAAGAGGCCAGTGGAACGGGGATTAATCGCTTTTCTGGTAATCGGTTGGTAATCATCGGCACACCAGAACAACAGCCAGAACTCAAATCCCTGAAACTACCCCTTCCTGTAGCAAACAATCAGATTATCGATGCTAAGGAAAAAGCCTTACCACCCGATGTCGGGGTCTTAATGTTAACCAGCACTCCTGGCAATCAAGCCGCAGTATTGGTAGCAACAGGTAATGGGCCAGAAGGAGTGGCGAAAGCAGTACAGTTTTTAGTGCAATCCCAAGACCGTCAAATTGGTACCAGTCAAGTGATCTTAGTTGAAAAGCTCGACGAAGTGCCAACCCCTGCACCCCGTGATTGGCCAGACTATTTACCTCTAGAACCCACATTCAAGGTCAGCGACCTCAAAACTCCCTACAATCAGCCGATTGAGGATATCACAGTCAGGGGTTCTGATTCCCCACCCATTACGATTAACTTCCGGGCATTGCCGGATGATAAGTTTGAGGGGGATAACTATATGAACCTAATTTATAGCTACAGCCCCCAAATTAATCCCAAAACCTCAGTAGTGGAAGTCAAGCTAGATGGCATTGCCCTGATCGGCAAAAAGCTAACTTCCATCGATGGTGGAACTAGAGAATCCCTGAGGATTGCCCTGCCTAATGACAAAATTACCCCCTATTCTAAAATCCAGGTCGATTTTCGTCTTGATGCTCGGGAACGCCGCTCCTGTAGCAAAGTAACTGACCAACAGCTTTGGGGTACCTTGCACAGTGATACAAATTTTCAACTCCAGCGCACCAGTGTTGCCAAAGTGCCAGATTTGGGGTTGCTGAAAACGGGTTATCCCTTTGCTGCTCCTCAGGATTTATCCAATACCGTTATTGTGCTACCAAAAGACCCCTCAACTAGTGTACTGATGACATTACTAAAGTTCACTAACAGATTGGGACGGTTAAGCAAAGCGGAATCAATCCAGTTATCAGTTTACACCAAAGATTCTTTACCCACTGAGGAACGCAGTGACCATCATCTGGTAGGAATTGGTACTCAAGAGAAATTTCCTTTTCCCGAAATTTTATCCTCTAGTGGCTTGAAATTAAAAGATTTATTGACACGGCAGCGCAGTGATAGTCAGATTAAAACCTGGTCTGATCATGATGGGGTGATCAAAGAAATTATCTCACCATGGAATAAAGAACGGGTGCTGCTTGCTCTAATTGCTCAAACCGAAAAAGGCTTAGATAAAGTCCAATATTTATTAAACCAAGACCCACTCTTCTATCAAATCAAGGGAGACACAGTACTGATTAGTGCTAACTCTGAAAATCCCAATATTTATGAACAAAATTCTTATAATATGGAGTTTTTCCAGGAAAAGCGAAAGCGTCAACTGGAAAAACCTGAGTTGACTCAGCAAATTTTTAACTTCATAATAAGAAGTTGGTTGATGTTAGCTCCAGCTATTATAGCTGCTACCATGATTAGTTACGGTGTTATTCAGTTTTATCTACAAAAAATGGCTAGGGATAGAAATTAATGACTATTCCATTTTTAAAGATTAGGTCAAAACCGGGTCAAAAAGGCTTGGTGACCACACCCCAACAGCGAGAGAAACTAACAGTCTGGGTAGTGGAAGACTTCCCCTATATATTTGACCAGATTTTACAGTGGCTAAGTCGTCGTCAATTGCTGTTGCTAATTGGATCTTTACTATTGCTATTCATTCCTCTAATTACTGCTCGCCCACCAATTTGGCAACAAGGGTTGCTTGCTTTAATTGTGTTACTGCTGGGACGGGTGATTATTCAGATGGAGGAAGATAAACCCAATCGTAAAACCAGTGAATATCTCCACTTATTGTTGGTTTTACTTAGCGTTTTTACTAGCCTACGCTATTTTTATTACCGCACTCGATATACCCTTAATTTTGAAGGGTGGCTGAATATCGTTTTTTGCTTGCTGTTGTATGGAGCAGAATTCTATGCGATCGCCACCTTATTTTTGGCGTACTTTCAAACCTTAAAAATCAAAGAACGTCAAGCGGTTAGTTTAGAAAATATTCCCCAAGAGGAGTGGTTTAGGGTTGATATTTACATTCCTACCTATAACGAAGATATCGAAATTGTCCGCAAAACAACCTTAGGGGCTGTAGCCATTGACTATCCGGCTGATAAAAAATCGGTTTATGTCCTTGATGATGGCAGAAAGTATCCAGAGCGTAGGGAAAAGTTGCGCCAAATGTGCGAGGAGCTAGGCTGCGAACTACTGACTAGGAATAACAATGATCATGCTAAAGCTGGCAATATCAATACGGCTTTTCACAATACCAAAGGAGATTTAGTCCTTATTCTCGATTGTGACCACATTCCCGCTAAAAGGTTATTGAAGGAAACTGTTGGCTTCTTTTTTAACCCTAAGGTTTCCTTTGTCCAAACACCCCACTGGTTTTATAACCCAGACCCCTTTGAGCGTAATCTGCTCACAGAAGGCAGAATACCTGTGGGTAATGAACTGTTTTATAAAGTGCTGCAAAAGGGCAATGATTTCTGGAATGCAGCTTTCTTTTGTGGGTCTGCGGCTGTGATTCGGAAAAAGCACGTGCTGGAAATCGGAGGTATTGCTACCGAAACAGTTACCGAAGACTGCCATACTGCGTTCCGTCTCCACTCATTGGGTTACGAGTCGGTCTATTACGACAAGATTATGGTGGCAGGTTTAGCGCCAGAGAAATTTTCGGCCTATATCGGTCAACAGGTACGTTGGGCTAGGGGAATGGCTCAGATTCTGCGCCTGGAAAATCCCTTGTTCAACCGGAAGGTGAGGTTGAGCCTACCCCAACGGTTGTGCTACACGAGTGCCACAGCCCACTTTTTCTTCGGCTTCCCGCGATTGATGTATGCGATCGCACCCACTCTATTCTTATTATTTGGCATCAATTCGGTTAAGGGTCTGGGTTTTGAAACCTTGTGCTATGCTCTGCCTCACGTTATTTTATCGATGCAGACCAACCACATTCCCTACAAGCACGTCCGTTTCTCCTTCTGGAACGAGATTTTTGAATTTGCCCTGTCATTCCAGGCGGGAATTGTTACCCTCTTAGCTCTGATTAATCCTAAGTTAGGGTCTTTCAATGTTACCGATAAAGGGATGAATGTTACCAAGCGCAGCTTTGATTTTGATTCGGTAAAGTACCTGGTGTTAGTGGCTGCACTGGCTACTGCTGCCTTGTTTACTGTACCCCTGTGGCTATGGTTAAGACCAGAGGATAGCCAAGCGGTGATTGTTAATGTGTTTTGGTCTATCTTTAACTTAATCCTGCTGATTGCTGCTTGTCTAGTTGCTTTCGAGCAACCCCAACTCCGTCGATCCCACCGGATGCCAAGGAAGTTAACGGCTGTGATTCATACTCCACACCAAAGTTGGAAAGGTGAAACCGTTAATATTAGTGAAAGTGGCGTCCAAATTCTGCTGAATACCAGACCCAACATCCCTGATGAAATCAGAGTGGAACTCGAAGGAGACTACGGACACAAGTGCTTGGTCCGAGGGCGGGTGATGCGAGAAGTTGCCATGGGGGAGCAGGTGAGGCTATATGTTGATTTTATTAATCTCACCCGTACTCAGCAAGATGATCTGGTGTTAGTTATTTATTCTGATGTCAATGAGTGGTATTCCCAGAGACGATCTGAGACAGACCATCCTCTGGAATCCCTTAAGTTTATTGCTACGAGTATCAGACGAGTCTTCCGTGAATTCCGACCAGCTAAAGAGACGAAGGTACGTCAAAAGATTCAAACGGCGGTGCAATTATATTGGGATTACTGGAAAAACTATTCCGTTAGCGCGACAATCACGGAAATTGGAACTCATGATTTACGGTTGGAATTAGATGGCAGGCAGATTAGCAATCTCGATATCATGCAGGACACTAAACCCATCGTCAGTTTACTGGTAACTCAAGAATCTAATAACTTAAAAGATATTAGTTTTTTGGCTAAGGTGCAAACTATAGAGCCAGTTGATAGCGGATCTGTTAATTCGATTGCGATCGAGTTAAGTTTCCCACAATCAATGGAAGAGCAGCAACAGCTCAAAATTCGACAGCTTCTGTATAGCTTGGATTGATAGTAAATGGAACAAGGAATAGGGAAAATGAACCTCCTGTTTCTTGACCTATCATAGTAACAGGTGTAATAACAGGTGTCAAGGCAAAATGAAAGATAAAACAGTGATGATTAGGTTGACTGACTTTGAAAAGCGACAACTTAAACAGGAGGCCGAACGCGCCCCGCGTGACCTACGGTCAATCGTAGAGGGATGACTTCCTCCGAGTTGCTCAGAAGCTTGATAGCTCGTTTCCCCGAACGCGCCCCGCGTCGGCGAAAGCCGAATCCCAAAGACCCTGTCCGCGATTCATCCCTGGAGACGAAACCGATAGATAGGGTCGCCAAAATCGGCAAAGTTTTCCGTTCGCCTACGGCGAATTTAATTCGCCACGGGTCACACCTGTTTTACCCATAACCGACTAACCATAAAGGCGACCCTATCCTTACGGTAACTTTAAACACTCATGGCGTAGCATTGAGATGTGGGGCTTCTCGCGGAGTCAGCTAAAATTCAGGTAACATTGTAATGTGGATTGGTCTGATTGAGGTAACTAGACCGATTTTTTTTTACCCTAAATTGCTGCACTCTCTACCAAATAAGCTTTTTCGGCTATTGTGTCACCCCCTGATCCATAAAACCTAACACCTACGACCTTAACTGTTAGTAAATCACAATATTCTATTATAGCAGAATAAACTATAATCAAAACTGTATATGAACCTTGAAGACGCTCTGGAATTCGCCAATGCCTTAGTGTTTGCCAAATCGGGGAATCATCTCACTGATTTACAGCAAGCCTTAATTGAGGCATCTTGGTCTTGGAAGCGTCAGAGTTATGATACTATTGCAGATACCTATGGCTATGCCCCGACTTACCTCAAACATGATGTCGGTCCCAAGCTGTGGAAACTTCTCTCAGAGGCTTTGGGGGAAAGAGTCAGTAAAAAGAACTTTCGCTCAGCAATCGAACGAAGGTGGCGCAGTGAACAGGAAACGATCCCCTCGAACCAACCAGTAACTCGACAGGAAACAGATGGGATTGGCCTAAGGCCACGCTACAGGAACGCAAAACCACGTCAAGATTGGTCAGAAGCCGTTGATGTTCGTTTCTTTTATGGAAGACAATCAGAACTAGCCCAGTTGCAGCAATGGATTCTGAGCGAACACTGTCGGCTAGTGGCCTTGTTAGGTATGGGCGGCATGGGCAAAACCTCCCTCTCCATCAAGCTTGCCCAACAACTCCAAAACCAGTTTGAGTTTGTTATTTGGCGCTCCCTACGTAATGCTCCTGACCTATCAGAGATTTTGACTCAGTTGCTGAGATTTCTATCCAATCAGCAAGACATTGATTTACCAGATACCACAGACGATAAAATTTCCCGACTGCTGAATTATTTACGCTCCCACCGCTGTTTGCTAGTTCTCGACAATATGGAGACAATTTTACAAGGGGGAGCTCAAAGCAATGCTGCTGGACATTATCAAGCTGGATATGAAGAATACGGTCAACTATTGAGACGGTGGGGAGAAACCTCCCATCAAAGCTGCTTAGTACTAACCTCTCGGGAGAAGCCTCAAGAAATTGGACTGCTAGAAGCAGAAGTTCTACCTGTTCGCTCCCTACAAATAAGTGGCTTAACAACCGCTGAAGGACAAGAAATTTTTAATATAATCGGGTCTTTTAAAGGTGAAGAAAGGGAATGGAATCAGTTAATTACAGGGTATTCTGGTAATCCCTTAGCTCTAAAAATTGTGGCCACAACAATTCATAAATTATTCGCGGGTAATATTGCAGAATTTTTAAATCAAGATGCGATAATATTCGGTAATTTTAAAAATCTTTTAGATCAGCATTTTGCCCGATTAAGCGATCCAGAACGAACAGTAATTTTTTGGCTCGCCATCAATCGAGAAGAAGCCTCATTTGCTGACTTACGAGATGATATATTCCCTCCTGTCCCACCCCAACAACTGATCGACACCTTGGAATCCTTAGAACAGCGATCGCTTGTGGAAAGAAAAGCGTCTCTGTTTTCCCTACAACCGGTGGTGATGGAATACGTAACTGAACGCTTGGTTGAGCAAATTTGTGAAGACATTATTGCTGGGGTAAGCGCCATTAATAACACTAATAACTGGGAAAATTACCTATTTAGAACTCATGCTATCCTCAAAGCTCAGACCAAAGATTATCTTAGAAATACTCAAATTCGTCTAATTATCAAACCCATTGTAGAGCGTCTACAGATTGCTTTAACTGGTAAAGCTAACCTA
The DNA here is from genome assembly GCF_010672005.1 of Moorena sp. SIO4A5. Lineage (NCBI taxonomy): Bacteria > Bacillati > Cyanobacteriota > Cyanophyceae > Coleofasciculales > Coleofasciculaceae > Moorena > Moorena sp. SIO4A5. The sequence continues at coordinate 62,200 of NZ_JAAHHZ010000027.1, forward strand.
GAAACCCATCTAAATCAGATTCTCGACACTCTTAGAGGCAAACCTGCCTTAGCCATTGGCTACGCTGGTGGAAATATTATTAATCTCCTTTGTCAACAGCAAATCTGTTTAAAAGGCTATGATTTTTCAAGAGTTACCATTTGGCAAGCTTATCTACAAGGGGTGGATTTACAAGATGTCAATTTCGCTCACTCCGATTTATCTAAGTCAGTGTTTACTAAAACCTTAGGAGTAGTATTTGGGGTAGCGTTTAGTCCTGATGGTAAGCTTTTAGCTACTGGAGATGTGGAAGGTCAGTTGCGTTTATGGCAAGTCGAGAATGGTAAGCCAATTTTAATTTGCAAAGGTCATACTGGTTGGGTTTGGTCTGTTGTCTTTAGTCCTGATGGTAATACCCTAGCCAGTTGCAGTAGTGACAAAACTATTAAACTATGGAATGTCAGCACAGGTCAGTGTATTAAAACTTTAGAAGGCCATACCAGTTCTATTTGGTCAGTAGCATTCAGTAGGGATGGTAAAACCCTAGCCAGTGGTAGTGATGAATCAACAGTAAGGCTTTGGGATGTAAACACTGGTGAATGCCGTCAGGTATGTCAGGGACACACCGGTCAAGTCCTTGCGGTGGCCTTTAGTGCAGATGGTAAAACCTTAGCCAGTGGTAGTGATGACCAGACAATGAGACTGTGGGATCTTAGTACTGGTGAATGTCGCCAGATCTGTCATGGTCATACTAATCGGATTTGGTCTGTTAATTTTAGTCCCGATGGTGCTATCTTAGCCAGTGCAAGTGCTGACTTTACCATTAAATTGTGGGACCGATGCACAGGTGAATGTCTCAACACCTTAACTAACCATAGCGATAGAGTAAGGTCGGTGATGTTTAGTGCAGATGGGCAAACCCTAGTCAGTGGCAGTGATGACCAGACGGTGAGACTGTGGAATGTCAGCAGTGGTGAATGCCTGAACTACCTACAAGGACACACCAATTCTATATTTTCAGTGGCATTTAATCGGGATGGTCGCACCGTAGCTAGTGGCAGCAGTGACCAAACCGTACGTCTATGGAATAGCAACACAGGTCGATGTCTTAAAATTCTACAAGGATATACTAATTCTGTATTTTCAGCAGTATTCAGTCCCAATGGTCAACAATTAGCCAGTGCCAGTACTGACAAAATGGTCAGGTTGTGGGATGTCAGTAGTGATAGCTGTTTAAAGAGACTGGAGGGACACACCGGTTGGGTGACTTCTGTGGCATTTCATCCCAATGGTGAAATTCTCGCTAGCAGCAGCGCTGACCAAACCATACACTTGTGGTCAGTGAGAACAGGTCAATGCCTGAAAGTATTGCGCGGTCACTCCTATTGGGTGCAATCCGTTAGCTTTAGTCCTCTTGGTGAGATTCTTGCCAGTAGTGGTGATGACAAAACCATCCGGTTATGGGATGTCAATACTGGTGAATGTTTTAAGATATTACGGGGTCACACCAGTTGGATTTGGTCTGTTACCTTCAGTCGAGACGGTCAAACCCTAGCCAGTGGTAGTGAAGACGAAACCATACGCTTATGGAATGTCAGCAGTAGTGAATGTCTCAAGGTTTTACAGGGTCACACTAGTCGAGTACAGTCGGTAGCGTTTAGTCCTGATGGCAAAACCCTAGTTAGTAGCAGTGGAGACCAAACTGTTCGGGTTTGGGATGTTAGGACTGGGGAATGTGTCAAGATTTTACGAGGCCATAGTAAAGGCGTCTGGTCTGTCGCCTTTAGTCCTGATGGTGAGTTGATTGCCAGTGGTAGCTTAGATCAAACCATTAGGCTTTGGCAAGCAAGTACGGGTAACTATCTGAGAACCTTACATGGTCATAGGAATTCAGTACGGTCATCGATTGGGTTTAGTCCTGTAAAACATCAAGATCACCAGGGTAGGTCTGATCAAGAACAGGTGAGCAGTTATTGGCTTACCAGTGGCAGTAATGATGGGACTATTAAAGTTTGGGCTACTCACACAGGTCAGTGTATTAAAACCCTGATTCCTGATCGACCTTACCAAGGTATGAATATCACAGGGGTTACGGGTTTGACCCTAGCACAGAAGTCAGCACTGGAAGCGTTGGGGGCGCTGAGTTGATCTAGAGAAGATGGGAACGAAACACGAGTTCAAATTGGGTGTCAGGGATTCGCTGACGGGATCCTTCTGTATAAGAGCAAGTGCGGTAGCGACCGATGATTACCCATTGGGTTGGGGGAACTAGAGGAGTCGCTGCCCAAGGCTGGAGGTTTTGTGGATAAGCCATAATGTAGCTATCTCCGTTGAACAATCGAGTAGTAGCCAGCCGATGAACTCTGAAGCGTCGGCGCGCGGGCTTTCCCCATCCTACCTCATCCCTGGGAAAATAAATTTATAAATTTTGTAAAAAAAATCATTGATGCCAGAATGGAGTAAAGTTGTTTACTGGTAGTAGGACAGTGGCTGAAGAATCAATACGGGTTTATCTATCCAAAGATAAAAAAAAGAACTTTAAAGCAGCTTGTGTTATGCAAGACAGGGACATGAGCGATGTTGTCAATGAATTAATTGACAAGTGGCTTGATCAAAATGGCGTATATATACATGGAGAAAAGGAGACATGAATAAATACTGAAGTGCTATCGGTAATAGCTTTACAGACTTATGCGTTCGCGCAGCGTCGGGCTTTGCCCGAATCGCATTTCAGTATCTCTTGTTGTATCTCATTTTGATGCCTTACTATAATCCTTTTAAGTCTGGCATTAAAACCATGCTTAGCCAGCATACTATGACCAAAAAAATTTGGGTTTAAAGCCCCGTCCTTTTAGGACGGCTTTAAGCTATTATTGATGTTAGCGGTAAAGGGCACACATAAAAAGCGAAGTAGGTCTAGCGGACGGCTTCTAATCCGGAACCCTGGTAGCAAAAATCCGCGCATCTTGTACAAATGTGGAAGCTGGGCAAGAGAAATTAAAAATCTCCACCACCTAGTACCGCTGGGCGCAATTAAAAATTAAAAATTCTTCAATGGTTACTATAGCGTTTTCACATCTGATGTTAAAGCGCTATACTTCCTTGTTTATCTCAGAGCTGACAGTTATCAGCTGTCAGTCATTGACGTACTAACTGACCTAAGTGTTTTAATATTCTCGCGACAGTATATAGATCATTGCCACGATTCAGCAGAGAGAACTGATTAGAAAAAGCATATTGCAGTTTATCTTGTCGAATCAGTTTTATAAAAATAAATTCACCGCCATTCGTGACAAATCCGAAAGCAGGCTTTTGTAGCTCAGGATTAGCCAACATATAAGCTAGAGCTTGTGGTATCCCTACCTTTAAAGAGTATTCTGCTCGTTTCGCTTCAATCACCACTATCCAAAACTGAGGTTGGCAAATCAAAATATCAATTCGTCCCCTGACAATCGTTTCCTGATCTTCCGATGAAATTTGTACATCCTTTTCAGCAATAATATAGAAGGGTGGGCGATAAAAATCAGCAATTCTCAACAATGGGGATAGCACCACCATTTTGACAATCGGTTCTACCATGGGATACTCAGATAAGTGAAGATAGTCATCCTTGACTCGATCTAGCCATTGTTTTTCTAGCTCATTTAGTTCCGGTAAATCCTCTTGCCATTCTGGAAATAATTGCTCTTCTGTATTGGGCTCTAGTCCAAATTTTTCCTTCAATTGAGGCAGAGAAATATCTTGGGCTACGATTGTTTCTACCATTATCCTTTGGGAATTGTTAATTAGGTTAATTAGGTTAATTAGGAATTTAAATTTTATTTTTAATTGCTAATGCTTTTACCTTATTATAAACCTTCGCGTAGATTGGCCTATGGTCAATCGTAAAAATAATATCGCTCTCAATTTTAAGTAATTACTGCATTACGTGGCTATTTTATCCTTTACAATACTGTTTAATTTAACCCCTAATTCTGATTCTAATTCTACAGGTTTATTTTTGATCACCACCTGATGGAATCCAGCCGCTAACTGGAGATAGTTCTGGCAATTCAACATGTAACCAACCTACACTCCCTTCTCCTCCCACACCTCCCACACCTCCCACACTCCCTGTTTGACCCTGATGTCAGAAACTTACCCCTGTCAATCATCCCTGTACTGTACAAGATTGACCGTAGGTCACGCTACGCGATGAAGCGAAGCTTCCGCTAAAAGCGATCGAACATTTTGCGATCGCAACCAAGATTAGAATAAAGTAAACAAGTGTAAAGAAATGCTTAGTTTTACTTGATTATTTATCTAAAAGATAAGCATACTGTCCATTGCCGGTTGAAAATAACTATGCAGTATCTGTTTCCAAAACGAATTTTAGTATCCTTAGCAGCACTGTTCCTAGCTTGTTCTATGTGGGCGATTGCTCCTGAGGCAAAGGCTTACGACAATCCTGAGTTACTGCCCGAGGTTCAAACACCAGTCATTGATTTAGCGAACTTTATTCCAGAGCTTCAAGAGCAGAAACTAGTCGAAGATTTAGAAAGCTTTGAGGAGGAAACTGGCTGGAAACTCCGAGTTTTGACCCAATATGACCGCACCCCTGGTCGGGCAGTCAAAGAGTTTTGGGGACTTAACGACAAAAGTGTGTTACTGATTGCTGACGCCCGAGGGGGTAATATTCTAGGGTTTAACGTGGGTGATGCCCTCTATGAATTCCTTCCTCGGACATTTTGGGTAGAGTTGCAAACCCGATTTGGTAATCTCTACTTTGTACGGGATAATGGCGAAAACCAATCCATTATCGAATCCCTAGATACGGTCAAGCAATGCCTGCGCCAAGGTGGATGTCGGGTGGTACCTGGACTACCACGGGAACAGTGGATTCTGACCCTAATTACTTCTACTCTCGGAGGAGTGATTTTTGGATTTGCGGCTATCCCCCGCAAACGGGAACAGGTTTTCGCTTGGCAATGGGCTTTGATTTTGTCGCCACTTTGGGGTATCCTGTTTATTGCCTTCGGTATTGGACCTGTGGTGACACGGACATCTGATTACTTGCCACTATTGCGCAATATTATTGGTTTTCTTCTCGGTGCGATTGTGGCTTACTTGTCACCAGTGATTAGTGAATCATCAGCTTCAGAAACTTAACACCTGGTCAAATCCCCGTAATTTCCGGAATTTTCCGGAAATTAATAGCTAGGTTGCAGGAGTTCCTACTCATTACTCAGCACTATGTTTCTGCTAGCGCTGTGCTTCTAATAACTCCTTAATACCTTTTTCTGCTAGGTCCATCAACTGATTGAGTTGATGGCGAGTATAAGCCCCTGACTCCGCTGTTCCCTGAACCTCAATAATACCCATTTGGTCGTTCATCACTACATTAAAATCCACATCAGCCGCCACATCTTCGAGATAGTTGAGGTCTAAAAAGGGCTCACCTTCCAATAAACCGACGGAGACAGCAGCAACTTGGTGAATTAAAGGCGATCGCTCTAGTACTCCCGTTTTAACCAGTTTATCCACAGCATCCGCAAGAGCAACATATCCCCCAGTAATGGAGGTAGTGCGGGTACCTGCATCCGCCTGTAAAACATCCGCATCTACCGTAATGGTCCTCTCGCCCAAGGCTTTGAGATCAACAGCAGCCCGTAAACTACGTCCGATTAACCGCTGAATTTCCTGAGTTCGACCGGAAAGCTTGAGAAGTTCCCGTCTTTGGCGTTCCGGTGTTGCTCCTGGTAACATCCTATACTCAGCGGTTAGCCAGCCGCTGCCAGTATCCTTGAGAAATCGGGGGACTTCCTCCTGAACCGTCACGGTACAAAGTACTTTGGTCTCACCACAGTGAGCTAAAACGGAACCAAGAGCATAGCGGGTAAACTCTCGCTCAAACAAAATGGGACGTAGTTGATCCGCTTGTCGGTGATCAGGACGCTGCCAAGACATAAGTTATGTAGCAAAGGGAGTAGGGAGTAGGGAGTAGGGAGTAGGGAGTAGGGAGTAGGGAACAAAAATTATCACAATATTATTGAGCTATATTATCGAGCTAGTCACCGTTAATAATTGTGTAATTGTTTTCAATAATTTTGTCCGACAATTTAGTAACAGATGTTGGATTGAGGAGAAATGAAGCTGCTCGTTTAGCTGTTTCTTCACTTAACTGGATTTGGGTTAGGCTAACTAAGCCGTCGTTCAGAAAATGATCTCTAACTAGAGCTTTCTCTCCACTATTGAAGATAGTCTCATAAAAAACTTTCTTTATGCCAGCTGAAATGATTAACTTCAAGCACGATACACAAGGTTCTAGGGTGACATAAATAGTCGCTCCAGCAGTGGCAATACCATGTTTAGCTGCAAACGCGATCGCATTCGCTTCAGCATGAACAGCTCGGGATGGCATGGTACGAGACGCATCGCAGCTACTTAGTCCAGCATAGCAGTATCCCTGAGCTGTGCAATGACTTGAGCCAGATGGGGGACCATTGTAACCTGTTGCTAAAATCTGATTGTTTTTAACAATCACTGCTCCTACAGGAAAGGCTAAACAGGTTGAGCGAGTAGCTGCTAGCTTAGCCATCATTAAAAAGTATTCATCCCAGTTTGGTCTTTCATTAGTCATTGGTAATTTTAAAGTTGTTAATGATCAATTTTATATCAATGTCAGTTTAGTTGATGACATAAACTATCATCGTCTTTTTTAAGTGAACAGGGAGCAGGTAAAAGAGAACAGTAAATAGAAACATGTCTTAACCTTTACTGTGGTTGCTATAACTTGTCATTTTACCAAGAACTATTCACCAAACTATCTTTGGTTATTTTTTACACCAAACTCGTTTTTTAGGTTATCTATAGTTGATGCTGATCAATAACTGCTTATCAATAACTTATCCTAGTCATGAAGTACAGTCAATTTTCCCATGGGTCACTCCTTACTCCCTAATTCTTAATACCCAGGATTTTGTATATCATAAGTATTAAAAATGCTATAATTGGTGATAATTTTTATCTTCTTTTATAGCTATCATAGCTTTTTCTAATTCTATTCCTAAATAGACCGCATGACTAGGTTGTATTGAAGGATTATCACTACAAATTTTTCTAGATAAACTCATGGCATTTTTACCAGAATACGTAGCAATTACTTCCCCGCTACCAGGGGTTGTATGCTTCACTATAATATCAGTATTTTCCGTTTCAATCAAGAAATTACCAATGGGATCAGCATACTGTTTCTGTTCTGAATTGATAATTTGTTGATAGTGATTTTGAATAATCCGATTAGCATAGTCATAACAATCATCATAAATATGAGCACTTTGACTAACGGTAATCAGCGGTCCCATTTTTAATTGAATACCCCCGCGCTTAGCAATTTGGTCTTTAATATACTGCTGTAGGGCTCTGAGTCCAAAGGCATTAGCTGGCCAAGCGCTAAACATATCATTACTTCTCAATGTGGCGGTTAGGGACAATTCATTATCCACAACTCTCAGCCAGATGTGATTCAGACAAGGACTGCCCCCTTTCTCATGGTCTTTGACATCCCATAGGGACATCACTGCACTGGCTGCATCGATTTCACCAATGAGTTTGGTGATGACTTGCTCGATTTGGTCACGTTTGAACCAAGAACGTAGACGTTGACCATAAGTATATTTCACTCCTTCTACTACGGGTGCGTCGTCCAGGATTTGATGAATGTATTCTTGGATAAAGTCGCGATCGCATGGTAAATAATTGGGCTGAGGAAAGTAAAATTCAGGAGGTTCTGCCGTTACTACTGCCATTAAATCAATTAGCTCTTGCCAATATCCGTCATAACCCGTGGGCCGAATTGTGCCGGTAGTTTTAATGCGATGAATTATTTTAACCCAAGTTTCAGCTATCGTTCGTCCTTCAATGCGATGTCCGTAGCGCGGTCCTGGTTTTAGGGGGGCACAGCCAGATGCCCCGACATCATTGGCCATAGGAAATTCCAACGATTTTCCCCAGGGCTCTTGAGTTTTGGAGCCATAAGACTTAACCAGACTAACGGCTTGGGTAATCGAATCAGCCTCTGCCACAGAAAGTTCCCTTCTGAGTTGTTCTAGGATGACTAAGGGAATCTCCATGTCAATATAACCTTTGATAGAGGAGCGAATCACCCAGCAGTGACGACCAGTATCACTAGTTCCTTCTTCAACCCCATGGCGGAAAAAGTCCAGCAAGCAAGTTCCACTGCCAGCATTGCGGTCTTCCTTCGTAGCGTTGAGAATCACTAAGTAGCGGACATGGGGATTAGCGAGGAGATTACGAATGAGCAGGCTAATTCCCCGGGTGGGACTGTATAACTGTCCGACCACAGCAAACTCAGAAGGGTTTAACTTTTTTGCGATCGCTTCTTTGATCGTCCAACCAGTAATTACCGCCGTTTGACCTGTACCGTAAATTAGTTGGTTAGGCTTGTGCAGGGGTTTGTACTGGAATTGACTTGGTTTGGTGATTGCTGTCATTTTAATGCAGAAGTTGAAGCTTGAATGTTGACTGTTAAATTTTAAATGTTAACTGTTAAATGTTTAAGGTTTAAGCGTGAAGTAATGGTAATCAACATTCATTTTGACCAACTACGGCGTAGGTTAAAGAAACCTTCCAGAAAGTTTTTTAAGGTCTGATTACGACTAATTCGTTGGTGCTGCCACTGTATTGCTGTTTTCTTAAAAATCTCTGACAAGGTGGGATAGGGATAATAGACATTTGCCAACATACCCAATTTAATTTTCTGCTGAATCGCTAGGGTAATTTCCCCGATTAATTCTGTTGCGTGTGATCCAACTATGGTTGCTCCTAAAATTGTCCCATTGCGCTGCACTACCAGTTTCATATACCCAGTGGTTTGCCCCAGGAGCTGAGCCTGATCTAACTCTTTGAAATATTCTCGAATCACCCACACATTCTTGCCATAGCGCTTTCTAGCTTCTACTTCTGTAAGACCTACCCGTGCTAATTGGGGTTCAGTTAAGATTGTCCAGGGAATCCCGTGATAATCCACCTTAAAGCAGGGGAAAAACAATGCATTCTTCACGGCAATGCTGGCTTGATACTGGGCAATATGGGCACAGGGATAACCACCAGCCATCTTGCCACAGCTATAGATGCGGGGATTAGTCGTTTGTAGCTTCTGATTGACCTGAAGACCCTGCTGAGTGTACTTTATCCCAACCCCTTCTAGATTTAAGGATTCCACATTGGGTTGCTCACCCGTAGCCAGTAAAATGGCATCAGCTTCAATGGCCTTATTACCAGCCTGAACCCAGGTTTTCCCGTCAATCTCTCTGACCTGATCAACTGGACTATCCGTCAGAACTCGAATTCCCTCAGCTTCTAACTGAGCTTGTATGAGCCTAGATGCTTCTAGGTCTTCCTGGAACAAAATACGAGTAGTACTGACCACCAACGTTACCTCACAACCGAGTCTAGCTAAGGTCTGAGCTAGTTCTGGAGCAATAGGCTCATCCCCAATCACTACCCAGCTTTTGGGTAGTGAAGGTTGGGAGGTTGAAGGTTGGGAGGTTGAAGGTTGGGAGGTTGAAGGTTGGGAGGTTGTTCGCGTAGCGTGGCCTTTTGGCCAAGGTTGTTCGCGTAGCGTGGCCTTTTGGCCAAGGTGATCGGGTTGCTGGTTTTCAGGTTGCTGGTTTTCAGGTTGCTGATTATCGGGTTGCTGGTTTTTAGGTTGCTGGTTTTCATTTCCAACCTTCAACTCCCCTTCAACCTTGAACCTTCCAACCTTCAACTCCCCTTCAACCTTGAACCTTCCAACTTTCAACTCCCCTTCAACCTTCAACCTTCCAACCTTCAACACTTTGTGCCAGATATCCTTTGGTGTGAAATAGTCTATGGTCTGTAACCCTTTGATATCGGGAATAGCTGGGCGAGAGCCAGTAGCGATCAGATAGGCACGAGACCGCAAACGTCGGTTGTTGACTACAAAACCGAGGTGAGGCAGTCGGCAAAATTCCCCCTCACCAGTGATTAGATCAATCCCTAAAGTAGCTAAAATAGCTGAAGAATTCTGTTCTGAGCAGTTGGCAACCACTAGATTAGCCCATTCCATCACCTCAGTTAGTGGTAGGGATGGAAACCCGGTCTGTGACATGTCGGGTTCGGTTAAATCATCTATTTGAGGATAAATACCCAATTGAGCAGCGTCACGCATCTGCTCAAGCTTACGCCCCATTTCACTTAATACTCTGGTGTAGATCGCCCCCTGTCCTAGCCAGCTAGTGTGTCCTGGCTGAGGGTCTACCAGAGCCACACGAGCCTTTAAACCAGCAGCCGCAACAGCAGCATACACAGCAGCAGGAGTGCCACCAATGATAATTAGGTCATAGTCAACGGTCATTCGTGCAACAGTTACAGGTTTCAGGTTGAAAGTTACAGGTTAGCAGGTTAGAAGGTTTCAGGTTGAAAGTTACAGGTTAGCAGGTTATAGGTTTCAGATTGAAAGTTACAGGTTTCCGGTTGAAAGTTACAGGTTTCAGGCTCTAACCTTGGGCTTTTGGCCACGCTACGGGAACAACCATCTAACTAACCTATCCCACAACAGACGCCTACGGCCAGCAACCTTCAACCTTGGCCAAAAGGCCACGCTACGCGAACAACCTTCAACCTTGGCCAAAAGGCCACGCTACGCGAACAACCTTCAACCTTGGCCAAAAGGCCACGCTACGCGAACAACCTTCAACCTTCTAACCTTCAACCTTCAACCTTCTAACCTTCAACCTTCAACCTTCTAACCTTCAACCTTGGCCAAAAGGCCACGCTACGCGAACAACCTTGGCCAAAAGGCCACGCTACGCGAACAACCTTGGCCAAAAGGCCACGCTACGCGAACAACCTTCAACCTTCTAACCTTCTAACCTTCTAACCTTCAACTTATCAAGATAGCGTCTAAAGCTGTTAGTAAGCGTTGGTTATCTGCCTGTGTACGTACAGCGACCCGGAAAAAGCGATCGCTTAATTCCGGGAAGCTTAGGCAATCTCTGATCAAAATCCGATGGTGTTGGAGTAGTTGTGCTTGGATCTGTGAAGTGGATTTTTGAGAGTGTACTAGCAAGAAGTTAGCTGCACTGGGGTAAGGTTGAAGACCAGGTAACTTAGCCAGTCCCTGAAACAGTTGCTTACGCGCTGGTGCTAGCCAATCCCAGGTTTGCTGTTGAAATGCTCTATCCTGAACCACTGCCGCTGCCGCTGCCGCTGCTAAGGTATTGATTGGCCAAGGGTCCCGCCACTGCTGCCAACGTTGAAGTCGCTCAGGGTGGGCGATGCAATAACCGAGTCTGAGTCCAGGAAGACTGTAAAACTTGGTAAGCGATCGCAAAATTACCAAGTTTGGATAATCCCCAATTAAAGGAATCAGGCTTTGCTCCTGGTCAGGAGGCAGGAAATCCATAAAAGCTTCATCCACAACCACCAAAGCAAATTGCTTCAGATAAGGCTCAATTGCTTCTGAGGTAAACAATTGACCTGTGGGATTGTGGGGGGTATTCAGCAGCAAACCCTTTCGAGTCCCCTCTTGTGGGAGTAAGGAAGTAAGGGAGTCAGGGAGTAAAGGGATGAAAGAATCAATCTCCCGGCCCATCTCCCTATCTCCCCATCTCTGACTAGGTGTCGAGAGTTCCCTCATCAGGGGGCACTCCCTAATTCTTGCTCCAAATGCCTTCAGTCCCCGTTGGTAGTCCCTAAATGCTGGAGTAATGATCAAGGTCTGATCTAGTTCTGATAGCTCGCGACAAGCCCAAGTTAATAATTCCGCTGAGCCATTACCTGGAAGAATCCAGTCTGGGGTCAGGGTTGGATGCAGTTGCGTCAAACACTGCCGCAGTTCAGCGTAATTGGGGTCAGGATAAGCTACCAGGTTATCTAGCCCAGACTCAATCGCTGCGATCGCACTTTTAGGGGGACCAAGAGGATTGATGCTGGCAGAAAAATCAAGAATTAAGGAAGGAGGACAGTTAGCCCGTGCTGCTGCCCAGGCTAAATTTCCCCCGTGACTTGGTCGTTTCAAGGACAAGTTTCTGAGTGAATCAGCGATTACTCCTTCGGTGGTGCAACTCTCTCTTTAAAGACCTTACCAGCAGAAAAGGCTGGAACCTTAGTTGCCGGAATTTCCATCTTTTCACCGGTTTTGGGATTGCGGCCCTCACGAGCCTTACGCTCCCGGGATTCAAAGGAACCAAAGCCCACTAAGGTGACTTTATCACCCTCAGACACTGCTTCCATAATCGTTTCTATCGTAGCCGTTAGTACTGCATCCGCTTGTTTTTTGGTTACAGTAGCTCTTTCCGCCACTTTATCAACTAATTCACCCTTATTCATTCAAATCTCCTTGTTTTTCAGATCATCCAACCAGGGTTTTCAACAAAAAAATCGCTGCAACACTCGCAGCTTCAAGGTTTCACTGCATTATTCTAATGTTTGCAATGCCGATATGGATCGTTGAATGCTTTAATTTATATAGATTTCAGAATTTTGTCCCAAAATGCTCCCCTAAATTTATTCCTTAGGGAATAGACAATCATAATTTTTTATGATCTTTGATTGTTAATTATATATAACTAATTATTTTACGGTAAGCCCCCCGCTCTAGGCGTGCTTGGTAGGTCTGCTATGGATAAGCATGGATAAGCATTGTTGAGAGCCCTTTTTAGGTATTGACAATGACCATTATATTAAGTTATAATTTCTGTTTATCAAAAATCAACCAAACCAACTCAATAAAATTAATTCAACACGTAAAAGTCTCAAAACGTAACTACTCCCACCACTAAAGTAGGCGGGAGCTGTCAAACCGGAAGTGTTAAGGCACTTTTAGCTGAACTTTACCTTGATTTCCCCTTAGTTACCTGGAGACTGAAACCCTCCCCGGTTTAACATTTGACGGGCATCCCGTCCAGGAGTGTAGCTGTAACCATACCCACCATTGCGGTCTGTGTCATCCATAATTTGAGGGGTCACCAGGATAATCACTTCAGTACGCTGATTCTGCTTATCGGTGCTTCTGAACAGAGCACCAAGTAAGGGAATATCACCCAAAATTGGCACCTTCGATACCGTTGTGCGGTCAGTGTCCTGAATAATGCCAGATAGAATTAACGTCTGACCATCCCGCAGACGAACTAGTCCAGAGCTGAGTTCTCGGCGACTGAGGAATGTGATGGTGTTTTGTGCATTATCACTGTTAAAATCTTGAGTTCCGGAGGGGGCTGTGATCGACGGAGCTGTAGATAAGGTGATAAAACCATTGTCGTCAATTCTCTCAACATTGACCGTTAGCACTAAACCAGCCTCTTCAATAACCGGGGTGATGGTTCTAGTGGTAGCACCACCGTCTGTGTCTATATCTGTCCTCACACTGGTCAGTACTTCCTGAACCAACCGGACACTAGCTTCCTGCCCTTCTTGGATGACTAGAGTTGGGTCGGTCAGAATCTTGGCGTTGTTGCTGGTAATCTGAGCCTGCAATGTTAATAAAAACTTATCAGGGAACTCAAATAGAGAAGGAAGCGCAAACCCGAAATCAACTCCATCATCTTGAACATCCACCTCCGCCAAACCTGGCTGGAATGGATTATTATTTCGACCAAAGCCAGGACGTGCAAAGACGGCTGGAGTACCAGCGCTTTCATTGAAACCCTCAATTAGGTTATCAAAGGGAGCATTTTGTCTCTCTAGGAATATATCACCATCTCCCTCTGGGTCGGAGAATTGAAATTCGGTAACAGTAGGAATCTGACTATCAACCACAGTGTTTCTACTGGGGGGATTAACCCTACCGAAATTAACTGCTGCGGCTCCGCCATCACTGACTACAAAGGTATCATTAATCCCAAAGGAGAAACTGGCATTATAGGCATCCGTTCCAGCCAGGTTAACATCGATAATCTTGACATTTACCGCCACTTGACGGCGACGAGCATCCAACTGTTTGAGTAAAGAGGTTGCAATTTCAATTTGCCTGGGCTCACCCACCAGAGATATGGAATTAAGTCGGTCATCCGTAGATACTGCTAATCCCCTCAGCAACAGTGCCCCTTGGCTACCGTCTTCCTGCTCACTGGTAATTGCTCGAATTTCTGGGGGTCGTTCGATTTGTCGCACCACTCGTTGGGTTTCAGGATCGATGATTTCTTCCGTCTCGATTACTACCTGTTGCACTTCTGCTCCCTGAGTGGCTAGGAAAGTAGCAGCCCCTTGGACACTGGCTTGATTGAGCCGTAGAGTACGACTAATTAGATTACGAGCCGCTTGAGGGAGTTTTGCCCCAACAAAAATTGTGCTTCCCCGACGGTTAGCCTGAAGACCAGACAGCTGGAGAATATAGTTGAAAGCATCTTGAACCGGTTCGTTTTCTAAATCAATAGAAATGGTGAACTGTGCTGCACCGGAGTCTTCATCTGACTCAGCAAAGGCCAGATTGAGTCCAGCAGAACGAGCTAACAGAGACAACACTTCTCGAATCGGTGCTTCTCGTAATACTAAACGAGGCACTAGAGTTGCTGTGCCGAGATCTATAGTGCTAGCAGCAGCATTAATATTGGAAACAGCAATATCCCCCACTGGTGGTGCTACTGCTCTAGGTAAGAAGGGGGGCGCTGGCGCAATTGGTTGCACCGCATTAGCTGGAGCTGCCGGTATCCCATCAATAATAATTTCTGGCTCAGGTACCAGCACATCTGGCTCAGGAGCGACTATTTCTGGAGGTTCAGGAGTTTCTGAGGGGTTAGCCTCTGGCTCTGGTTCTGGTTCCGAAAGTTCCGCTGGTTTCTCCATCTGTTCCGTTTCAGCATTAGTTCCTCTATTAGGAACTTGAGCCAGCTTCATCACCGATGAGTCTTGGATAGATACTATCCCCTGATTCTCAGTAGTGGTGTCAATGCCTAAGGTAATTCCCTGGGCATCCCTTTGGATCAGTGAACTAATGGGGAGTTTGTCAGTGCCTCGAATCGTCACCCTGACCCGGTTGTCATCCAGTTCCCTTACCGCAACGGCACTAATATTGGGTAGGGGGTTTGTCTTACGGAAGTTAGTCCCTTGGGGCAAACTCAGCTGGGTATTAACCAGATCAGCTACCAAGACATTGCCTTGGTTGACAGCAAAAATCTGTGGAGGCTCATTACCCCCTTTTGTCTCAAGTTTAAGTTCCAGTTCACTCCCTTGCTGGTTGAACCGTATGGCACTAACTTGGCTTGCTGCTACTACAGGCTGTGTTGCCCATAAAGCCACTGCTGTAGCCGCGACCACTCCACCACATACTTGAATCTGTCTCACGGTTGATTAAATCTCCTGACTCAAATCACAGAAATTATGTCATATTAAGGGCTATTGACAGTTTACTATTGACGATTGACCGTTGAGACGTCAAAGAGAAAACACTAAACACTCAACAAACAAGAACAACAATAACTATCTCAGCTCCATAAAACAGTAGGTTATCCCAATTTCCAGCAACTTGGCTACCGCTTAATTTCCCCATCTTGCCATCTCCCCATCATTAAATTGATAGCAATAATATAGCAAGACTAAAGGAACTTAGGATTATTTCTTCTTACCTGACTTGTTCTTACCATCCTTTTCCTCAGCTTTTTCTTCTTCCTCCTTATCCAAATCTCTAGCAGGCATAAGAGCTTCCAGGGTTAAGCTAGTTTTAAGCTTAGGTTGAGGACCAGGAACTACTCTACCTTGCTGTAGCACTAGTGTTTGCGGTTCACTGATTTGAGCTTCTAGGTCTTTGATCAGCAACATCGCTTGTAGCCGCTCAAAGCTGCGCATAATTGACTGGACTTGTTGGAAGCTACCCTCAATTTCCACATTGACGGTTCTCCGTTTTAATTTGCCATCAACTAGGGTTCCTAAAGAGCCATCATTAACTATATTGATTCCCTCGGAATCTGGTTCATATTTAAGCAAAGTGCCTCTAGTATTCTTAACAAAGGTATTGAGATCAAGCAATAAGGTATCCATACTTTTTTCTGTGGAAAACTGACTCAATACCCGGCGGTTTTGCTGTTTAGCTTGCTTGAGTTCCTCCTCTTTCTCTTTAATTTTTTTCTGGAGTACTTCGGGATTTTGGAGGTCATTTTGCTTGGTTGATAAATCATTTTTTAAAGTCTGATACTCCTGCCAAGCCGGTAACATCAGGTTCATCGCTAGATAGAAAGCAGCTGCCAGACCAAGAATAGCAAAGGTAATCCCAGAAACTTGGGGAGTAAAGGTAATGCCGAAGGCAGTAGGATACTCAGGATCTTCCTCCTGACCTTCAACACTCATAAAGTCGTCATCAGTAGCATAGGTCATTGTTGAATCACTCCTTGGGATTGAAGGTTTCTAATCCGAGTCACTAATCCTACTGCTCCTTTACGGTCTAACTCTTTTAAGAGTTCAGAAGCGGGGATATCACTCAGTTGAGTTTTAATAGTATATTCTACGACTTTAGGCAGGGTATATTTGACCTGAGTTACTAATTCTTTTTGACTCTCAGGAATTTCTAATTTGGTGGGATTATTGACTAACTGAGCTTTGAGCAGTTGAGTGTCATTTTTCTCGAAAAAGGAAGAATTCTGTAGGGTCAGCAAAAAGTAATTCACATCATCAAAGGTTCGAGCTGTACCGGAAATATCCAGCTCGATTTTAGGTCGTGAGTTAGCGCTAGACTCATCCTTAGAAGTATTTTTGTCAGTGACTTGCTGTTGCTCGATGTCTTTAATTTGGACTCCGGGGGGAGTGCGCTCACGAATGTCCTGTAACATTGCTGACCAAGGCTTAATTTGATTAAAGACACTGGCAAGAGCATTAGTTTCGTCGTTTACCAGCTTGAGTTCCTTGTTTAGCTTACTAATTCGTTGCTTTTGCGCCCCCAAGGCTGCCAGTTTCTTGTCAACATCAGCAATTTCTTCTTTCAAGCGGGCGTTTTGATGTTGGAGAACTACCCAAAAGCCTCCCACCAATCCAGGTAGGATTAGACCCACTGCAGCTCCAATCAGTAGAGGGGTCATTTCCCCTAGAGCCATCCCTTGTCTACCGCCGACCTCCTGAACAGACTTGATCTCCTCAGGATTTCGGTCTTTTAAAAAATTAATATCAAGACTATACATAGTGTTATACCTCTCGTAATCCTAATCCAAGCACAGTTCCTAAGCTCGGTCGTTGCACCATCGGAATATCTTTCTCCACTTCTAGGGAAAGAGCCGCCACGGGATCCACCTGAATCGTAGGCAAGCTTAACCGTTGGGTAAAAAATTCATCAAGTTGTCCGATACCACCCCCAGGACCAGCTAGTAGGAGTTGGGCTACTTCTAGATTGTCCATCTGATTGAGGTAAAAATCGATAGAGCGCCTTAGTTCATCGGCAATTTCTCCCAAGACTTGGATCAGAGCCACCATCCCTGGATTTACCCCGGTCGAGCCGGTGCGAATGCCATCAACTGGGGTACTGGGAATAGTCATCCCCTGGAGGAGTTCGGTATTTCTAGAGGCTGGTAAATTCATCGCCCGTGATAAAGCGCTCTGAAGTTGGTAGGTACCAATGGGAACAGTACGGGAAAACTGCGGTACACCATCTACAATTATCGCAATTTCAGTACTATCAAATTCAAGATCTACCAGAACGGCTGCCTCTTGGGAAGGAAATTGACGCAGTTGTTCTCGGATAGTCCGAATCAGGGCAAAGCTATTAATTTCGAGTACATCTACTTGTAACCCTACCTGCTCAAAGGTATCGAGATAGCTATCGGTGATTTCCTTACGAGTAGCCACCAGCAGGACTTGTACCTTTTCGATTCCATCTTCATCCACGAAGAAGCCCAGTTTCTGATAATCCAAATCCACTTCTTCCCGGGGATAGGGCAAATATAAGCCAGCTTCATGGTTGAGTACCATATCCCGGAGCTCGTTATCATCTAGCTCAGCAGGAATGGGAATAATCCGGATTACTGCTTCCCGCATTGGTAAAGCAGTAGCAACCCGCTCCACTTTGACTTGACTCTCCTGTAGGGCTTCTCGAATCAGTTCCGCTAAACCAGGGGAATCAACAATCTGTCCTCCTTCCCAGATTCCTTCTGGAACCTCATGAGCATATAGGGTGGTAGCTTTGAGGCTCTGACCTTGCCGCTGCAATTGAGCAATATGAATTCGTTCTGGGGCTAATTCTATACCAACACCTTGCTTGCGCCGGGAAAATAAATTTTTCAAACGGTTAACCATATCTAGCAAAGGGAGTAGGGAGTAGGGAGTAGGGAGTAGGGAGTAGGGAGTAGGGAGTAGGAAACTTGGGCTCAAAAATTTTCACAATTGATTTAGGTACCCTATCTGAGTTAGGTAGATGGGGAATTCAGGGAAATTTTTGTATAACCCAGGGTCATGGAAATCAACATTAGGGTGCTATTTATGGTACCCAATCTATCTCACAATCATGACAATTTTTTGATTAATCGTGAAATTGATTATTGTAGCCATTAGCCATTACCCATTACCCATTACCTCCAACAAAAGCTTGTGTTCGCAAAAAGTGACCAACTAGGTACAGAGAGCCACAAAGGACAGTAATCCTCTCGTCAGCTTCGGCTTTGTTAAAAATAGCACGGAGTCCTGTCACTAACTCTGGATAAGTAGCACAATCGGCTAAGGTTGGACAAATTTGTTGCGCGAGAGTAGCCAAGTAGTCTAGCTCAGCTGAACTATGGTCAGGTACTGGCACTAGAGATAATCGATCCCCTGGTCTGAGCAAGGCATTAAAAATACCAGCATGATCTTTGGTTGAGAGTATACCCATTACCCAGTTGACGGATTTACCTAGGGTATCAACATATTGTCTCAACGCCTGAGCAGAGGCTTGATTATGGGCTCCATCAATCAGTAAATGGTGATTCTCCCAGCTAGTCCACTGCAAACGTC
This sequence comes from Moorena sp. SIO4A5, assembly GCF_010672005.1. Taxonomy (NCBI): domain Bacteria; kingdom Bacillati; phylum Cyanobacteriota; class Cyanophyceae; order Coleofasciculales; family Coleofasciculaceae; genus Moorena; species Moorena sp. SIO4A5. Next base: position 81,106 of record NZ_JAAHHZ010000027.1, read on the forward strand.
CCAGCCAAGTGGTTTTGGCCATCCCCAATGCGATCGCATCTTCTGGAATCTCCCAACCCTGCTGTTGCAGAACTTGTACCGTTGCGATCGCAATCGCGGAATTAACCAACTGCACCTCCCCCAACAAGGGCAAACTATAGCTGACCCCCCCATACTCCACCCATCTGAGATGCTTTCCGGTGCTTGGGGTCTTACCCTCTGGCAACTCCACTGCCGAGTCTACCCACACCACTGGACATCCCAACTGATTCACCCTTGATTCAACCACTGCCCTAGCTTCATGCGGGAGGGGACCAATGACCGCAGGACACCCAGGCTTTAGGATTCCAGCCTTTTCCTTGGCAATATCAGCCAAGGTCGGCCCAAGGCGCTGCCAATGTTCCCAACTCAGGGATGTGATAATACTAACCAAAACGCGATCGCATACATTCGTGGCATCCAGCCGTCCTCCCAATCCCACTTCTATTACAGCCACATCCACCTGCTGCTGAGCAAAATACAACCAAGCAGCAGCAGTAGTCACTTCAAATAGGGTTGGTGGATCGGAACAGTTTTTTGGAATTGCTGCGATAACTTGCTCCAAAATTGTGCCTAGGGTATGGGTGGAGATGGGTTCTTGGTTAAGGCAAATCCGTTCTGTCCAATCCACCAGGTGAGGAGAAGTATAACGTCCGACTCGGTAGCCAGCTTTGGTGAGTATAGAAGACAGGTAGGCACAAACTGAGCCTTTACCATTAGTTCCAGCCACGTGAATGATTGGAAACTTCTGGTGGGGGTTACCTAAGCGCGATAGAAGTTGCTGTATGCGTTCTAAGCCAAGCTCAACGCCAAAGTATTTAAAGGATTGGAGAAGGTCGTCAATATCCATGGGATGATTTTTGATGAACCGTAAATACGGGAAAGACACCAAGCTCAGGAGAGTTTTTGTTATTAAATATGAATACAGTTAATGATAAGGCGATTGTTAAGGATTATTTTAATGCCACTGGTTTTGACCGTTGGCGGCGGATTTATGGTGATGGCGAGGTTAACCGGGTACAGCAAGATATCCGGATTGGTCATCAGCAGACTGTGGATAAAGTGATCAGTTGGCTGGAGGCTGATGGAAATTTGTCAAGTTTGTCGATTTGTGATGCTGGCTGTGGTGTTGGGAGTCTAAGTATTCCACTCGCAAAATCTAGCGCTATAGTTTTTGCGAGTGATATTTCTCACAAAATGGTAGAAGAAGCCCAGGTAAGGGCAAAGGAGAGTTTAGGGAATAGTGACAATCTCTCGTTTATGGTCAAGGATTTGGAAGGGTTAGGTGGTAGCTACCACACCGTAATTTGTCTAGATGTTTTGATTCATTATCCCCAGGATAAAGCGGCTGAAATGATAACTCACTTAGCCTCTTTGGCCGAGTCTCGTTTAATTCTTAGCTTTGCGCCGAAAACGTTGCTTCTTACTGCACTTAAAAAGATTGGTGAGTTTTTTCCAGGACCAAGTAAAACCACTCGTGCCTATCAGCATCGAGAAGCAGATATTGTTACTATTTTAGAAAATAATGGGTTTTCAATTCAGCGACAAGAAATGACTAGCACTAGCTTTTACTATTCTCGCTTATTGGAGGCTATTCGTAAGTAAAAAAAATAAGCAGTCAGCGGTCAGCCGTCAGCGGTCAGTTTAAAAATAAACCTGATAGCTGATTAGCTGATAGCACCTCAAGTAGCGTTGCCAAAGGCCTTTAGCTTACACCTAATCGAAATTGTCTGGTCATGGTAATAAACCATCTTTGTTAAAAGTTTGCTATTATAATGAAACGGTTTAAAAAACTATCTGCTGGCTTAGTGCTTACCTTGGGTATTCTATTATTGACGGTACCTGTGGTAGTTTCAAATCGAAGGGAAGCAACATCACAGGATAAAGTTGATGCGCTGGGAAGTTTGATAGTAGGTATCCCAGCTACCTTTTGGGGAGTATGGTTAGCATGGGGAATGTATCGACAAGAGCAAAAAGAAGTCCTCGAACACCTTCAGTATACATTTTATAGCTTGATTGAAGACGAAAATGGTAGAATTTCAGTATTGAAATTAGCAATGACAGCCAAACTTCCTATAGCTGTAGCTCAAGACTATCTCGATCAAAAAGCTAGAGAGTATGATGCTACCTTTGAGGTTACTGAAGAAGGGAGAATCTTTTATAATTTTACACTTTAGGATTTAGGACTAATAAAATTGATGACTCGGATTTTTTTAGCGATCGCATCAATCTTAGGAGCATTATCAGTAGTAGCTGGAGCCTTTGCTAGCCACGCTTTGAAAGAAAAACTGACCGTTCGCGTAGCGTGCGCGTAGCGCTAACGAGGATTGGAAATTTTTCAGACTGGTGCCCGCTATCAAATGTACCATTCCCTAGCGCTAATGTTGGTAGCCTTGTTGTTGAGCCGCGCAGAAGTAGCACAAACTCCCCTTACCTTAGCTGGCTCAGCTTTTATCGCTGGAATTGCAATTTTTTCTGGTAGTTTGTACGCCCTGAGCTTAACCGGGATCAAGTGGCTAGGAGCGATCGCACCATTAGGTGGTGCAGCATTGATCCTAGGATGGGGTTGTTTAGCGATCGCTGCTTTCTCTTTCCAATAATCACTACATATTTTATGGAACAGGGAACAGGGAATAGGGAACAGGGAATAGGGAACAGGGAATAGGGAACAGGGAATAACCAATTTAAATGCAAATCAGCTTAACTATTTTCTTGAGGGTTGACTGTCAACCTTGGCCTATTGGCCACGCTACGCGAACAACTTCCAACCTCTAACCTTGGCCTATTGGCCACGCTAGGCGAACAACCTCTAACCTTGGCCTATTGGCCACGCTAGGCGAACAACCTTCAACTTCTAACCTTGGCCTATTGGCCACGCTACGCGAACAACCTCCAACCTCCAACCTCCAACCTTCAACCTCCAACCTCCAACCTCCAACCTTCAACCTTCAACATCCAACCTTCAACCTCCAACCTTCAACCTTCCATCTCCCGATTAGCAGCATAAACACCTTGAACGTTATACCAGTTAAGGAAAATTCGGGCAATTTCTAAGGCTAGCTGGGATTTACCTCGGTCAATTAGCCATTGTAAAAAGGGAGCCATGGTGCGTTCGTTGAGTCGTCCACCTAAAGACAGAATCCCCCAGAGTAATCGGTGTAGCCAGGTCATCTGAATCATCATCCTGACTTCCCAGGTAGGGTGCTTCCGGTAGAATAACACACCCATACGCCCCCGTTGAATTTCCCGGTCAATCATCCGGGGAATTTGGTCGAGGCTAAAGGGAGGATGCCAATGATAACCTACAGCTTGGGGACATTTAATCAGTTTTAAGCCCAGTTGTTTGAGTCGGACACCTAGTTCTAAGTCTTCCCAGCCATAGAGTTGGAAGCGAGTATCAAAGAGTCCAGCTTCTAATAGCCATTTTCGTGCGATCGCAAGATTCCCCGTCGCAAAATAGGCAGCAGAGAAATCGGTAATTTTATAGGGTTCGCTGGTAGGGTCCTCGAAATTACAGGTATTGATCACCCAACCGTAAGTGAATAAGCGATCGCATCCCAGACGCTGCTGTGTCTGTACCAAAGCATCAGCATGAGACTGGAGGAAATGCTCAGTAACTACTAAATCACTATCAATAAAGATAATTATTTCACCCTTAGCCTCCTTCACCCCTAGATTCCGGGCTGCAGCCGGTCCAGCATGGTTTTGAGCAAATGAGCGTACATGGGGAAACTGATCCCCGTGTGCTGCCAACCAATCTAAAGTGCCATCCGTTGAGCCATCATCCACTAAAACAACTTCATAATCCCAGATCTGGCTATCTTGTCTAAGTTGCTGATGTTCTAACGCGATTAGGCACTTTTTTAGAATCGGTAAGCGATTGTAAGTGGGAATGACAATGCTTAAAAACAAGGGAACCTTATGAATTTGATATCATTGTGAACTTAAACAGCGATCGCGTGGAAAACTTTATGCAAATTGACTGGCAAACTGCCAAAACTTACGAAGACATTCTATACCATAAAACCGACGGTATTGCCAAAATTACCATCAATCGTCCCCACAAACGCAATGCCTTTCGTCCCAAAACCGTCTTTGAACTTTATGATGCTTTCTGTGATGCCCGCGAAGATCACAGTATTGGTGTTGTCCTATTGACTGGTGCTGGTCCCCACACCGATGGCAAATACGCCTTTTGTGCTGGTGGTGACCAAAGTGTACGAGGCAAGGCTGGATATATTGGAGAAGATGGCGTTCCTCGCTTAAACGTATTGGATTTGCAACGCCTGATTCGTTCCATACCCAAAGTAGTGATTGCCCTAGTTGCTGGATATGCTATTGGTGGTGGTCATGTCCTACATCTGATTTGTGACCTAACTATTGCCGCTGATAATGCTATCTTTGGTCAAACTGGCCCGAAAGTGGGTAGTTTTGATGGTGGGTTTGGCGCTAGCTATCTTGCCCGAATTGTTGGTCAAAAAAAAGCCCGAGAAATTTGGTTTCTTTGTCGTCAATACACCGCATCTCAAGCCCTAGAAATGGGTTTAGTTAACTGTGTAGTTCCAGTGGAGCAGTTGGAAGCGGAAGGGCTACAGTGGGCAAAGGAAATTTTGACAAAGAGCCCTATTGCCATTCGTTGCTTGAAAGCTGCATTTAACGCCGATTGCGACGGTCAAGCTGGTCTACAAGAGCTAGCTGGTAATGCTACCTTACTCTATTACATGACAGAAGAAGGAGCCGAAGGTAAACAAGCTTTCCTAGAAAAGCGTCCACCAGATTTTCGTCAATATCCTTGGTTACCTTAGATAATAGCAGTTATCAATTGGTGAGGTACAAATTTCTGGGGAGTAGGGAGTAGGGAGTAGGGAGTAGGGAGTAGGGATTAGGGAGTAGGGCACAATTACCGCTGTCTTGATGCAAAGCACGAGTGTGGAGGGGCTGCATCAAGACAGAGTCAAATTTTATCACTGATCCGAAGTTCCCCGTTCCCTGTTCCCTACCTTTACAGATTAATTTTAAACAATTTTAAACTTGGTGCAAAATTTGATTATCAACAAAAAACGCACCTTATGTTGAATCAAAGTGCGACGAAAGCTATTTTAATAGCAAATATCAGGTGCCGATTTTTATGAAATTATTTGGCTTTTTAAGCTGACACCTTTGAGCAGGTAACTACTAGAACTAGAAGATTTGGTTTAAACTGGTTTTTGTGAAATTTGTTTATTTGAATTATTGATTGTATTAAGGTGGAAGTTACTAGTAAGATACTGCTAATCTTGCTAATAAGCTGCTCTTGCTGATCAAACGAAGAATTTACATCAACAATTTACACCAGCATGATGTCTGTTGACGAATTCTTAGAGGTGATGGTCTCACCTTCAACGGTCATGTCTGACCCAGAGGAGTTTTCAGAACACTTTACCGATAGCTCCTCTGTGAGCATCATTTCTTCATCTTGCCAAATCTCTTCTAGTTTCTCCCAAGAAGAAGAAGAAGAAGAAAAGGTAGGCAGAGCAAAAGCACAAGCTTTCCAGGTAGCTCTGACAGGCACCCCAAGTTGTTGACACACACCCCCTCGGCGTCCTTCTGACTGATAATACCGACAGAATCGACAACTAGATATAGGTAAATTCAATGTTTTCATGATAACTCTTTTTTCCGGAAAAATTTATATCCTCTTCACATTTAATTCTGCTACCCCTTACCTCAGCTTGTTATAGATAGCAAGCTGTTGACCAGCCTAGGTTATAGCCATATCCTTAACCACTGAGGCTTTAATATTTTCTTAATTATTTTGTTACAAATAGATACAAATTATTTTACAAAAAGTAACAAAAACCGATAGCTTCTGAAAGAATTGACTTGTTTTATACCAAAACCCCATAGGGATCAAGCAAAAAAACACACCAAAAGTGTATTTAGATACTGAAGTTATTCGGATTAACTTATGCAAAAGTATCAGTTCAGTGTTCTAAAAATCAAGGGAACAGCAGATCCCGGAACAGGGAATTGGGAATAGGCAACAGCCAAGAGCCAAGAGCCAAGAGGGAACAGGAATGCCCTATACTCCCAACTCCCAACTCCCAACTCCCAACTCCCAACTCCCAACTCCCTACCTCCCAACTCCCAACTCCCAACTAAAACCTTGCTCTAAATTTGCCATTGCTTAATAGCACAAAGACCACAGACATCCCAACGCTGGAGTTCTCCTGGTGGAGTCGGACACTGACACTGAGGACAAAGTGGGAAATTTTGCGATCGCATCTGCATCATCTTTGCCCAACGTTTAAACGCTGCTTGGGGTACCTGAGTTTTGTCAGTAGTTTTGTCAGTAGTTTTGTCAGTGGCTTCACTACTTTCTCTGTTTTCTGTGTGATCCAACTGCTCAGAAACCAGTGATGAAGACATTGGCAAAATGGTGCTAGGATGTCTATGGCTTGGGGTCTCAGATTGTGAATAGCCATTGCCCAAAACTTGTGTTTTCTGCCACTGAGCTGGAGAAAAGTGGATGTCAACTAGGGGCTCAGACCAACGAGCATTAAGCCGTTTCAACAACATCCGGCGCTGAAATTTTAGTTCTTGTGCCCAAACAGAGCTAGACGTAGCCACATATAAGATATCCCTGGAGATAGCATAGGGTCTGGTATGATTAGCTATGTTCACTCCTACTATTTCAGACCAACACTTAATTAGGTATGATAAGCGTTGTACACCTTGCCACTCGGGCTGATTTGTAATCCTATCTAAGATCTGATTGAGAGATTTAAGCATATCGCCTTACTATAATTAATTAATTTCTTCAGGACTTAGGTAACAGCGTCGAAGCCTGTGCCACGCTAGAAGCCTGTGCCACACTGGGCAAAAAACTAGCTTAGAGTTAGTAGGGTGACCCTCAAGATAGAATGGCTGCGTAAGTCCTGTTGCTTGTTCTGTAGCACAAACTACCGATAGAGTCCGCTATGAGCCAAAACTCCTCAGTTAATTCTTCCCCTAGCTCGACCGGTAACTACAACCTCAACTCAGTTTTACAAGCTGCTCTGAGTAGCCTTGATGTACAACTAGAGGAAGAATTAGCGCGCTACCGACGTCGAAGAGTAGGACGCCCAGTAATGACTAACCGTGGTCTTGGTCGTAACCGGGTCCGTAAACCCCTAGAGTTAATTTCTGTCGGTGAGGTACAACAGAAACCCTCACCATCACCGACAAACCAGACCATCCCTCGACTAAACCAGCCATCAACCATTGCACTGCCAAACCTAACTGCCAAAGGGAAAACTTCTCTCAAACAACCACAACAGCCATTGGTTGAGACTGAATCCCTAAATTCCCTGTCATCACAGTCCCCGAAACCTACTCAGCCACCAGTTGTATCCCAGCATAATAATGGGGAAAGTGCTAGCCTAGCAATTCAGAAAGAGGCTACCGAGCAACTTAACCCTCCTGAAAAATTGCCTGAAGACTCAGGTAGTTTGATCAAGTTAGGGGCTAACCAAACCCAGCCAGAAGATTATCTGGAATCATCAGAAAAACTACTACAGAGTCTGGCAGAAGACGAAGAAGAATTTGACAACCAAAAGCAGGTTTCCTACCAACTGTTGACTCCGTTGAATGTCGGTTTCATGGTACTTTTGCTGTTGTTAAGCGCTACCCTACCCTATATCTTCTCCAATCCATCGGTGTTAAGTAATCTGGATCTGTCGCGGCTGATCAGCTTCATCATCCCCAAGATCTCCAAAACCCCTCAGGAAATTAAACCACATCAACCACAACAGACTGAGTCAGTTCCCCATTCTCCCCTACAGGGTGGTCCTAATTTGGCATCTGAGGAATTTGTAGACTTGAACTTACATACCCTTTCTCAAGTAGAAGGTACTCCAAGACCGCAGCAAACACCTTTTTATACAAAAGATCTCCCTTTACCTAAGGTGGTTGAATCAGCTCCTAAGGTGGTAAATAGACCGATGCCTCCTAAAGGGTCTTCCTTATCTTCAGTACTTTTGCCTTCTGTTCAACCACTGCCAAAGGTTCCCCTGTCATCATTACCAACAACTTCAGGCTCTTTAGTACCCCCAGAAAGACGGGTACAGTCGGGATTACTTCAACCAGCTATATCTGAAACACTCCAAAATCAAGCCGCATCTCTAAGAACAGTGGCAGAGGATTCTTTACCTGCTCGCGATCCTTTCTACTATGTGCTGATCAACTACGATGGTAAACGTTCCCTACAGCAAGCTAGGACAATTGTTCCTGATGCCTATGTGCGCAAATTATCTCAAGGTACCCGCATTCAGATGGGAGCCTTCAAATTTGAACATGAAGCACAAGGTTTGCTAGAAAAACTCCAGCAACAGGGAATTTCTGCTTCGATTTATCGTCCTTGACTTAAGTGTTAAGTGTCAGGTTCAATCTGAATAACATCAGTTTTCATTCCCTAAGCCCTGATCATGATGGAAAGCTGCCATAGGATTACTAGATCGTATGTTTAGAATCATTCGCGCTAGCCTTAATAGTCTGATTAACCAAGCTGAAGATCCTGAGAAAATCCTGGAACAGGCTGTCGATGATATGCAGCAGGATTTGATTCAAATGCGGCAGGCTGTAGCTCAAGCGATCGCTACCCAAAAACGCACGGAGCGACAAGCCTCTCAGGCTCAAGCCGCTGCTGAGCAATGGTACCGTCGCGCTCAGTTAGCCTTGTCAGCAGGAGACGACCAGTTGGCACGGGATGCCCTGACACGGCGGAAATCTGATCAGGTGACCGTCACAACTATGAAAGCTCAGCTGTCCCAGCAAGCTGATATTGTGTCCAAGCTCAAGGAAGATCTGCGTACCCTAGAACATAAAATCTCAGAGGCGAAAACCAAAAAGAACTTGTATATTGCTCGGGCTCAATCAGCTAAGGCATCCATGAAAATTAATGAGATGCTCGGTAATGTAGGTACCAGTAGTGCCTTGAGTGCTTTTGAGCAGATGGAAGATAAGGTAATGGAGCTTGAAGCCCGGTCTGAGGCAATGGCTGAGTTAGGTAGCAATCAACTGGATCAGAAATTTGCCGCTCTCGAAGCTAACGATGATGTGGAAGCTGAGTTAGCCGCCATGAAAGCTAATCTGATTCAAGGAACCGAAACTCCCAAATTACCCTCAACTCAGGCAGAATAACCGAAAAATTTGGGAAAATTGGATAAATAGCTGGAAAAAGTAATTAGTGTCCCTGTGGTCAGCTCAATTGCAGGTTGGAAACGTTGTATCAAAACACCTTAGAGCCTTGACCCAAGGGGTTACTATACAGGCAAACATCCCTTTATCTATCTTCTTTCTGAATACTCACAAAGCAAATAGGTAGAATAAGACAAGGACGTTTTCTGCTGAAGATGGCACTATTATATCATAAGCGCCTGTGGAAACCAGTTTTTAACCCCTCGAACAGCAATCCCGATAAATCCCCCATGGTTCAGCCGCCAGAGAGTTCAAACCTTAGCTTGTTGTCTAGCACTTTTTCCCAAGAAGTTTTTACACTGGATCAAAGGCTCCCTGTCTTAATGGCTAGGGTATGGGTCAAGCCCGCGAATTTTTCAGCTACCCAACCAGACTTGAGACTCGACAGCAACAATTGCTTGTCCCTCAAGACAACTTAACTAGGCTTACGCACCAGCAAGCCAGTTTTTTACCTACAATGTACACTCCTAGAGGATAAACAGTGTTATGGGATTATTTGATCGCCTGAGCAGAGTGGTCAGAGCTAATCTGAACGATATGGTCAGCAAGGCTGAGGATCCAGAAAAGATTCTTGATCAAGCTATTGTTGATATGCAAGAGGATCTGGTTCAATTGCGTCAAGCAGTTGCCAGGTCAATTGCTGAACAAAAACGCACAGAGCAGCAATACAACAAAAACCAAACAGAAGCTAACAACTGGCAGAAGAGAGCTCAGCTGGCTCTGACCAAAGGGGATGAAAACCTAGCTCGTGAGGCTCTGGTGCGTAAGAAGAGCAATGCTGATACTGCTGCTACCCTGAAAACTCAGTTGGATCAGCAAACTGAGCAGGTCAATACTCTTAAGCGTAATCTGGTTGCTCTCGAAGGCAAAATTTCCGAAGCCAAGACCAAAAAGAATATGCTCAAAGCACGAGCTCAGGCGGCTAAGGCTAATGAAAAGTTACAACAAACCATGGGGTCTCTCAATACTAGTGGCTCCTTAGCAGCGTTTGAGCGTATGGAACAGAAAGTCTTGGAGATGGAGGCTCGTTCTCAAGCTGCCCATGAGCTGGGTGGTGCTGACTTGGAAAGTCAATTTAGACTCTTGGAAGGCAATGATGTTGATGATGAGTTGGCCTCAATGAAAGCTCAGTTGGCTGGTGGTTCTGTATCTCAAGAAGCTTTACCAGCTTCAGAGGAGAAAAAATCTACTTCCTCAGATTCACCCGTTGACAAAGAGTTGGAAGACCTTCGTAAACAAATTGATAATCTGTAGTCAGATCAAATCCGGTTAATCACTTTGGCTTCAGGGAAATTGTTAATTTTTAATGTTTAAGGGTTAATTGGTAATTGTTAATTGGTTATTAGCTAATTGGTTACTAGCTAATTGGTTACTAGCCAATTTCCAATTTTTAAGTTTTAGTTGACTAATTAATCACTTTGTGTTAAAGAAAATGGTTAATGGTCAATAGGCAATTTCCGACCAATGACCAATGATTTAAGTTAGTTGCCCCATTAAACCGGCAACTTGTGGTATAATGAGGGTTCGCCGCCTAGAGTCTTTCTAAGTAACAGTAACTTCCAAGCAATGGGTGAGAAAGCAATCGGTGAAAAACACTCAGGAAACAATAACTTAGCGGCACTGAGCAACTTACCTCGTTTAAGAGCTACTAAGCCCCAATGTAATCTCAGATAAGCTCCCAGCTCCCACAGTAATGGCACTTTACCTTGGTATTTATTACTGATTTGTGCATAGATTTTTTCCTTAATGGAAATATGGGTCTTCAGACGTTTCCCGAACGAAAACTTTTGATTATAAGCACCAGACCAAACCGTCCGGTAAGCTAAACACTTATTGATAAATATAGCATCCCCAAACTGAGCAATTTTAATCCAGGAATCAATATCATCAAAGTTGGTATCTAAGCTAGAATCCCAACCACCGGAACTGAGAAACCCATCACGGGAGAAAGCGACTTGTACTGGGGTCCCAAACGGTACCATTTCCAGAAGCATTCCATAATGAATGTCTTCTTGGGCAATATATAACCTTTGCAGTGAACCCACTCGCCGTGTTATACTTAGTTCGGCTCCTAAGGTATCTACTTGAGCCGATTGGCAAGAGCAAATCACTGCTTTCGGATGTAATGCGATCGCATCAGCCATTTCTTCAATACAGTTCCTGGCTAAGTAGTCATCATCATCCAACAGCTTGATCCAATCACCAGTTGCCAACTCTACCCCTTGATTTACCGCTTCCGCGTGACCTTTATTGTAAGCATTTCGGTGATAAACTAAGCTTTGCTCACCACCACGTGCTAAGGCTTCGCTGCGCTCTTTGACATAACCTTCGGTCCCATCAGACGAACCGTTGTCAACGATAACAATTTCACAGGCAAATGTCTGAGCAAGTGCGCTTTCTATCGCACGCTTGAGTAAATCTAGGCGATTATAAGTCGTGATGACAACGCTGAATTTCATCTGGCACCCCTGAGGAAAATTCTGCTATTAGCTTAGCTTTAACTATCAAAGCTCCAACCCTATAATTCCCCTGCAAGCTTAATAACTAATAAGTTTAGCTCAATTATCTCCTCATGTTGGTTAAAACTTTAAAAAACCTGATTCAACCTTGGCCTATTGGCCACGCAATCGCGTTCAACCAACTAACCTTCAACCTTCAACCAACTAACCTTCAACCTTCAACCAACTAACCTTCAACCTTCAACCAACTAACCTTCAACCTTCAACCAACTAACCTTCAACCTTCAACCAACTAACCTTCAACCTTCAACCAACTAACCTTCAACCTTCAACCAACTAACCTTCAACCTTCAACCAACTAACCTTCAACCTTCAACCAACTAACCTTCAACCTTCAACCCAACTCCCAACAACTCACAACTCCAGCTACCATGTAAGCCGTAAGGAATATGATGCTTCAAGTGGAGTGTTGCTACCGGTCCACTAGTTAAATCACGACCATCTAATATTACTAGATCCGATCGGTGATGACTAGCATCATATACTAAGGTCAACACCCAACCATCATCTTCTCGTTCAGCATTGGGTCGTGGCACAAACATTGGTTCATTTACAAAACCCTTAGGCGCAGCACTCCAGAATTGTTGTGTCTTTGTTGCCGTATCTATTTTGAGAATTCCTTGTAATGGAGCATTACCGGTGGGATGATCAGTAGCTCCGATAAATAAGTAGCGATAGGGATGTCCTACATAATTAGGGTTAATGCTGGGAAACTCGCAACAGCGCTCTTCTAACAACTTACTCGCTACGGTTTTCTCCGTTAAGTTTAAACTAAAGCGCCAGAGTTGCCCTGGTGCAATCGCATTAAAATCAACCTCCCGAAAATCACTACCTACGTCTAGTGCTGATAATGACTCGTAGCAAATGGAATCCACATAAATCTTGCCATCTTCCTCAAAAGCATTAGCGTGATGGAAGATAAAGCCCGATTGGGTTTCTAGGATTTTGACTCCCTCTGTATTCTGTTTACGAGGAATCACTATAATCCGGGTCGGTTGCTCAGGCTGATATGCCACACACTCACCAGCTCCTCGGTATCCCAACAGGAACGGAATAGGATTATAGCTAACAGGATTTTGGAAGAAAATACAGTAGTTTGGGGTAATCGCAAAATCGTGGATAAAGGCAAAACCAGGAACAATATAAGCTTGGCGTCGTAATAGTTTACCGGTTGGGTCGAATTCGTAAATAGTAATTTTGGTAGACAGACCTGGCTGAATCCCGAAATTCACCAGACAGGGTTGACCACCATCAAGCTTACTACTAGGGTCAATCCAAGGATGAGCAGCAAAGAATTCACCCCCTGCTAATACTCCATCCAAGTTATCTTCACCCAAGGTTTCAAGGGTATGGGGGTCCAAACCGTAAGGTTTAGCTGCTTCCCATAAGGCTAAGAGCTTGCCACCCCAGTAGATTACATTGGTATTAGCAATATTTTTGAGTTGGACATCAAATAGATTCGCTAACCAACCCCCAGGCTTCTGAGTGCCAAACACTCCTCGATAAAGGGGTTTCCCCGCTTTCTGTTCCGCTAAGAAGCCCTCTGTGCGTACAAACCGATTGCGAAAATGGGCTCGACCGTGATCAAATGCGATCGCACAAATCATCCCATCCCCATCAAACGGATGATGCACCGGGTAACCATTAATATCCAGCAAACCAGGACCATTCCTTAACCAAGTCCCCTGCAACTCCCCAGGAATTTCCCCTTCTACCTGATCAATCCAATAATCGTATTCGCCCGGTTGGGACTCATAACCCCTTGCCCAATATTCCTGGCTATAGGACATCCCAGGATTAGAATCCCCATTGGCTTCTTTGTTTAACACATTTTTCATTGCTTGTCAAGTCTTTATCCAGATTATTTTATAAATAGTTTTTAACTTTATTTACATTTTATTACTTTATCAGACTGTCTATAGCAAAGGGAATAGGGAGTAGGGAATAGGGAATAGGGAATAGGGAATAGGGAGTAGGGAACAGCAAACAAAAATTCTCATAATTCATTTGGGAGCCCTATATCCATTACCCATCTCTGTAGCCCTGGCTAAGGTTATTTAACAAAACTTTACATCCATGGCTAGCAAGTATAGGAATAATAATATATATTATTATTCCCAGCAGTAATAATTAGTATTTATAGTAACAATAACGGCATCAAGCCACTATTAATCAAGCATCAGTTGTCAGCAATCAGCCGTGAGCTTTTAGCTCACGCTACTTACTTGTTCACTTAATTTTCAACACTTTAGCCATTGGGAAATATCCCGACCAATCAAATCTTGAAGCTGGAGGATATCCTCGCGATAGAATTCAATCAATTGCTTCCGCACTGCTGGTGATAACTTAGGTTTACCACGATTTAAATATCTAATCTTGTTAACTAGTTTATCCCTTAGGCTACTAGGAAGCAATGGACTCAGAATTGATTTAACTGGGTGCGGTTGGCTCAAAAATGATTCCAACGCTTTGTTCTTGGGAATGGGAGCAGCTTGCCTAACTTTTTCAGATATATCTGGGGTAAAGGTATCGTCTATCTCCAAGAAACCAAACATATCTTTCAGCATACCTAGAGGATTATTAGTCAAATCTTCGTATAGATAAACCTTAATCTGGCTTTTTTCAAATGCCTCATAATAACGCTTTAATTGGACATAGTAAAGTCCCCGGTGTTTATAGTGCCAGAAAGACCACCAGTTATTTTGAATGCGCTTCTCTTCTTGGGCAAGAGCCTCAGCAAAATCCAATGGTTCGCGCTCTTGCTTGATTAAATGTAAATAGTTGGAATAGGCTCTTTCTGCTGGATCTCGAAGAATGGCGATCAGTTTAGCCTTAGGAATGTAGTACTTTATGCGTTCAACAGATTTCGCAATGTAGAGATAAATTGTAGATGCTTCACCAATAGCTATTTGATTAGTTACCTTCTTAAATAGGGCACGATAGTCGTCAATATTAGTTACAATGAAATCAGCTTCTTTTTCATCTCCTAACCCACGAAAATCTAAATTTTCTCCTTCAAAAGCAAAAAACTTAGGTTCCTTGGCAGGACTCATGTAGATTTGCGGATGTTGCTTTAGATATCGGTAAATTGAGGTAGTTCCAGCCTTAGCTGCACCTAGGATTAAAAAGTTGGGCATTGTCATGAGTCTATCTAGTTAACTGATCCTTGATAAACTTATCTTAGATGGTTTTTAACAAAGTCCTTAGACTACAGGGTAAACGCATCTTATTTTGAAATGCCTACGGGATATGAGATTCATAGGATAAATATTTATACTTAGTTAGCGATCGCAATCAAAACCTATATCACCACCTATGGTGTTACCTCTTGATAGTCAGCTATGCTACACAACTGTGAATAAATTTCACGAGCTTTGGAAGATATTGGCTGATTTGCCTCAACACTAGCTAAAGCTTTGTCAGGAAAACTACGGTCTACTGTGCCATCAATAAATTCTTCAATGCGGTCAAGTCCTTGATCTGACAACACTTGGTCGTAGTGTACAAATAACCATTTGCCTTCCTTGGAGTGAGTTTGAATAATATGTTGATACATAAGTGTCCAGATTTCTACCGCTCGCTCAAAATTCATAGAAAGACTATATAAGTATTTATGCTTGCTATGTACTTTCATAATGCTTGATGCCGTCGCTGCCGGGTGCCGAAATACGCACAGAAATACGGTATCCTTGAGAAACGGTTTCCAAGCTGGCAATGTGTAGCAAAATCTAGGGTCTTTGAAGCAAAAAGGCTGTCGCTCAGTTAAGGTTTCTATTCTAGAGGCTATGTCCTCAGGACAATCAATCCTTTTGCCTACAGGCACCCTAGCTAGCCAGCGTTGGTATCTAGTCGGTCGGTCTTTAAACAAATTTCCCAAAATTCCCTTTGGTCGAGGTGGGACAACTTTGCTTAATATATCTTCGTTAATCGCCTCAACATTCTTGGACTCAAAATAGCCCTTTGTATTGATGCTTGTAGATGACATCATTCTATCTCCCATGAAATACCCAGCACCACTGAGTGTACCGGCTACCATGCTAGTGCCACTGCGCCCGGAACCTATTACCAAACAGTTAAACATATGTAGTAACGATATGTAGTCAGGCTTCTTGCCCACTCTTCCTGGGTATAGGACATACCAGGATTAGAAACCCCATTGGCTTCTTTATTTAACATATCTTTTATCGTCTGTCAAGTCTTTAGCCAGATATTTTATAAATAGTTTTTAAATTTATTTACATTTTATTACATTAACAGACTATGTATAACAAAGGGAATCGGAACCCACCCCGTTCCCCTCCCAGGAGGGGAACGGGAATCGGGAATCGGGTATCGGGAGTAGGGAACAGCAAACAAATACCCATCTCTGTAGCCCTGGCTAACGTTATTATTTAACAAAACTTTACATCAATGGCTAGAAAGTATAGGTATAATAAATTCTGTTATTATTATTCCGTGCAGGAATAATTAGTATTGCTACTAGCAATAGCAGCTTCAAGCAACTATTAATCAAACGTCAGTTGTCAGCAATCAGCAGTCAGCTGTTAGCTTAAAATAAACCCCACGTAGCGTACGCCAATGGGCAAGCTGATAACTGATAACTGATAGCTGAAGCTAACTAACCCTCCCCAAGATCAAGAGAACCAATCCCATGGCATTAGATGTCTTGAAACGGTATAACACTCAGTTGAGTTTAGCGCTATGCTTAGCCATTAGTGGAGCGTACCCATTGCTAGCTAACCAAGCTAATGCTCAGATTACTCCTGATACCACTTTGCCCGCAGGGGAAAGGTCTTTGCTAGACCTGGGCTCGGGTGAGGTAAATGGGAAAATTGTTGATCTAATTAAGGGAGGAGCAATCCGGGATATCAATTTGTTCCACAGTTTCCTAGAATTTAATGTGGGAAACGGACAAAGCGTTTATTTTGCTAATCCAGCTGGGATTCAAAATATTCTGTCTCGGGTAACTGGTAAGAATCCCTCTAATATTTTTGGCACCTTGGGAGTCAATGGTGGAGCTAATTTGTTTCTGATTAATCCCAAGGGGATTTTGTTTGGTAAAAATGCCAAGCTGGATGTACGCGGTTCTTTTGTAGGCACCACTGCTGATGGGATTGGGTTTGGGAATCAAGGAGTGTTTAGTGCCTCTAATCCCGAGCCTCCTTCGCCATTGCTGACGGTTAATCCTAATGTGTTCTTCTTTAATCAAATTCCCGATAATATGACTCGTGGTAGTATTACCAGTCGAGCTAAGTTAGAGAAGCTAGCCGTTGATAACCTGTTGTTACTCGGTGGTGATGTTGAGGTTATCGAAGATAGTAAGATATCCACCAATCAAGGTGGGAATATTCTGTTAGCGGGATTGAGCGCAGCAGAAGGACAAGTAGCATTAACTAGAGACGGTAACAAGCTCGGTTTAGATTTTCCCAATGGCGTCAAGAAAGGTAATGTTCGAGTTATTAATAGCGCTATAGAAACCTTGGTGCCAGAAAATGGAAATGTTGATGGTGGTGAGATTAGGATTATTGCTGATTCTTTAGAAGTCGAAACTTCTAATAAAGACCAAGGAATTTCTACCATAACTCAAGGAAATGGTAAGAAAGGTGGTGATATTATTATCACTACTGATTCCTCAGTTACGGTAACCACTAACAATGACGGAGAAAATAAACCAAACCAGGGAATTTTTACCATAACTGAGGAAAGCGGTGGAGAAGGCGGAAAAATTACTATCACCTCTGGCTTAATCTCTGTATCGACGTCTAAAGAAACAGAAGAGCGGTCAAGAGTAGAAGAAGACCAGGGCATCTTTACCAAAACAGCCGCAGTTGGCAGTGATGGCGGCGAGATTATCCTTACTGCTGACCAGCTAAAGGTTTCAGTTTTTTCCAATACAGATAATCATGAAGAAGATACTGAAGACCAAGGCATCTTGACCAAAACTACTAACAAAGCTGGAAACGGAGGAAAAATCACCATTAATGCTGGCTCGGTCTTCCTTACCTCTGATCGGTCTAGAGCAAACATCAGGGATCAAACAGAAGAAGGAATTTTTACCAAAACAGAGAAGAGAGCAGGTGACGGCGGGGATATTGAGATCAATGTGACTGGTGATGTACTGCTGACCAATAAGGGTACGATTAAGACCAAGACCACCAGTTCAGGTCAGGGAGGAACTATAGAGATTAACGCTCCCAATGGCAATGTCACCTTGGAAGATAGAAGCAGAATTCAGGCTTGGACAAGAGGATCAAGGAGTAGACGACGAGGTGATCAAGCAACAGGAAATGGCGGAGAAACCATCATCCATGCTGGGGGAACAGTTGCGATTACAGAGGATAGCAGAATTGAGAATAGAGTAGGAAGAGCTGACGGAGATAGCGGCAAAATTGAAATCATTGCTGGTGAGCTGTTGATGGATTCTCGGCGGGATCTGCAGTCTCAGTCAGATAGTGGTGACGGAAGACCAAGAAGTACTCAAACTCAAATTACAACTAACACTAATGACAATGGTAATGCTGGCCCAATCGTAATCCGTGTTGGCTCCCTGACGATTATTGGACCGAATCGAAGTGGTCCTGATGGTATAACTACTAGTACAAGAACAAGTCGAGGAAATGGAAACGCAGGCGACATCGACATCATAGTGGAGGGAGACTTCATCTTGAAAGATCAAGCCCAAATTGAAGCAGTATCCCAAAGAGGAGCTACAGGCAACGGTGGCGAGATAACCATTAAAGCTGGCTCGCTATTCTTAAGCCGTAGAAGCGCGATCGATGCTGAGGCTAGAAACAACAGTCCGGGAAATCCTGGAAATATCTCGATAACGGTTAAGGATAAGATTGAGCTTACCAATAGTGACATCACAACTGCCGTAGGGCGTAACGCGGGAGACCCAGAGAGAGCGCAAAACACCCCAGGAGGCGGCAACATTACCATTACAGCTCGTTCTCTATCCCTCAAAGATGGAGGGAGATTAGAAGCTTTTACTCAGGGCAACATTGCAGCAGGTGATATTACAGTCAATGCCACGGATTTTGTTGATATTTCTGGGATTGGGCTTGATAATGATGACCAACCGACAAGAGAAAGTGGTATATTTACCCAAACTCGAAACGGAGCTGAGGCTGGGGGAGGGCTTATTCAGATAGAAACACCGAGCTTGCGTCTATCAGATGGCGCACTTTTGAATGCTCAAAGTGAAAGTGGCTTTGCCGGTGGTGATATCAAATTAGATGTAAACACCTTGACCGTAAACAACAGTCAGATTTCTGCTTCTACTTCTTCGAGCGAAAAAGGTACAGCCGGAAATGTGGAAGTGAACGCTAAAGACTCAGTGTTGTTAACTGGAAATCTACCAGATAAGTCTAAATCTCCTGCAGGAATATTCGCTCAAGCAACCGAAGGTGGTACTGCTAGAAATGTGACTATAGAAACAGATGAGCTAACTGTCGAGAAGGGAGCACGCATAGCAGTCAGCGGTGTCCCATTAACAGAAGAAGGGTTTCCAGAGACTGAAGTGGATGAGAACGGTGACGTGGATCAGAGCAAGCTAGGAGAAGCTGGCAAACTAACCATTGAGGCTGATTCTCTCACCCTAGACAACGGCCAACTTGTAGCTGCTACTGGAAAAAATCCCACCAACAACGAACAAGCAGCAACTATTGATATCGATGTGCCAGGAGTGATCATACTTGATAACAACAGTTTAATATTGGCTGATGCTACAGGGGATGATGTTGATGGTGGAAATATCACTATTGAAGGTGGAGTATTAGTAGCGCTGCCTTTAAATAATCAAGACAAAGGTAGCGATATATTTGCCAATGCTCAGGATGGGGATGGTGGAAACATCAACATCACCCTCCAGGGCTTATTTAATCTAAATGTACTTGAAGATACTAATGCGTTTATTGGCTCAGATCGAAATATAGACCCATCGTTAGCTTTTCAGAATAATAATAGTGAAATAGCAGCCCTTAGCTTTAGCGGTGGTCAATCTGGGACTGTGACCAGGGATATTACCAACTCAGCACAGGATCCTGAGATCCTACCCACATCACTAGTTGACCCCTCAGCATTAATTGTCGCTAACTGTCCCAGGAGTGGAAAAATAGCAGTAGATGAACTGGGTGAATTCATTGTTACTGGACGAGGTGGCTTACCCCCAAGTCCCCTAGACCCAATCAATCAACAGTCTGTACTGGTAGATTGGGTTACCCTTGATACTGAAGAAGAGACTATCGAAGAAGCTACCTCTACTCCTACCCCTGAGGTGAGTTACTTGCCCATGAGAGGGAAACGGCGCACTGTCGAGACTCCGACTCCTCCTCGTCGTAAGAAGAAAATAGTGGAAGCTCAGGGTTGGACTGTGGGCGAGGATGGTACAATTATCTTGACAGCTGAGCCGAATAATGTTACTCCTAAGAGTAATTGGTATAGTCCTAGGTCTTGTGGTAGCCAAGGTTGAGCTTGATGTTGGAAATTGCAGCAATTTTCAGCAATTAGAGTGGTGATGGATAAGTATAGCGCTAGTTTAACTAGCTTCAGTAGAATCCTGTCACTATCGAGAATTTCAGCAATTTCGGGAATAATGCGATCGCTCTGATTCAATTAGTATAGCGCTATCTAAATGATAGAGCTAGGTTAATCAACTTCAGTCCAATTCGTTGGCTATTGGAAATTCCCACAATTTTGAATGATAACGATAATCCTAGCTGGAGCAACTTCAGTCAATTCCTTAGTTATCGAATATTTCAACAATTTAGGATAATCGCGATAGCGCTAGATTAATCAACTTCGATAGTTATCGAAAATTCCCGCAATTTAGGATAATCGCGATAATGCTAGCTTCAGCAACTTCGGTAGTTATCGAAAATTCCCGCAATTTTGAATGATAACGATAATCCTAGCTGGAGCAACTTCAGTCAATTCCTTAGTTATCGAATATTTCAACAATTTGGGAAAATCATGATAGAGCTAGCAACAGCAACGCGCGATAGTTATCGAAAATTCCAGCAATTTGGGATAATCGCGATAGTGCGCTGGTTGAGCAACAAGGCGTGAAAATCCGTTACTGTTGGAAATTTCAACAATTTGGGAAATCATGCGTTCGCGTAGCGGCTCGTAGCGAGCATCGCGCTAGCTTGAGCAATGCGCGATAGTTATCGAAAATTCCAGCAATTTCGGATAATCACGATTCGGTGAAAATCCTTTACTGTCGGATATTTCAGCAATTTGGGCAAATTACAATAGCGCTAGGTTAAGCCACTTTGCTTAAAATCCTTGACTGTTGGATATTTAAGCAATTTGGGATAATCATGATAGAGCTAACTTAAGCAATGCGCGATAGTTATCGAAAATTCCCACAATTGTGGATAATCATAATAGCGCTAGCTTAATCCACAAAGCGTGAAAATCCTTGACTATTGGATATTATAGCAATTTGGGAAATCATGCGATCGCGTAGCGGCTCGTAGCGAGCATCGCGTTAACTTGAGCAATGCGCGTTAGTTATCGTAAATTACAGCAATTTGGGATAATCACGATAGCCCTAGCTTAATCGACTTCCTTAGTTATCGTAAATTACAGCAATTTGGGATAATCACGATAGCGCCTTATTGAGCAACAAAGCGTGAAAATCGTTCACTGTTGGAAATTTCAACAGTTATCGTAAATTTCAGCAATCTAAGAAATTATATGATCGCTTAGCGTGACTGCATGTCAATCGCGCTAGCAACAGCAACAAGGCGTGAAAATCCTTTACTGTTGGAAATTACAGCAATTTTGGAGAGAGTGCGATCGCGTAGCGTGACTGCATGCCAATCGCGTTAGCTTAATCAACAAAGCGTGAAAATCCTTTACTGTTGGAAATTACAGCAATTTTGGATAATTACGATAGTGTTAGGTTGAGCAACTTCGATAGTTATCGTAAATTTCAACAATCTAAGAAATTATGTGATCCCATAGCGTGACTGCATGTCAATCGCGCTAGCAACAGCAACAAGGCGTGAAAATCCTTTACTGTTGGAAATTGCAGTAATTTTGGAGAGAGTGCGATCGCGTAGCGTGACCAAAGGTCGATCCCATTCAATACCTGAGAGGGTGACCACAAAGTTAATCATGCTGCTCATCATGCCCTCAGCCAAACCCTACTCCCCACTAACCTCAGGTTCTTCATCTATAGGCTCGGGCAAATCAAAAATAATCACAAATTCCCCATCAGGCATCAAGCGTTTAAGTGCCCGCAAATGCCCCTCCGCATCAGACCGCTTCCGGTACCGACCAACAACGACCCGTTGCATCCTCGGCAATAGGCGGATGATTGGCCTACGGCCACGCTACGCGAACGCCCACGGGTATAGGCGTTCGCTGTAAGTCATACTTTAGGTATCTCCTTAACTGGGGGTCTAGAGCCAGCCTTTGGCCTTGGGAAAACTTGGGGCTGGCTCTTAACGCTTTCACGTCTATGATTCTATTATAACATAAAAAATATTTTATTATAACATATTTTGCAATTTTTTGTAACAAAGTCTTGGGGGAATCGGGAATCGGGAATCGGGTAAAAAAAATTAGCGCTAGATAAATTCGGCTAAAGTATAGCGCTATTTTAAGCTCATAACTTAATCAAGTTAAACATCCCATAAAACTCCCAAAAATTAGCGCTAGATAAATTCGGCTAAAGTATAGCGCTAATTCAACAATCCCTTTAATTAACGCAAACAACCCTTAGCGCTCTCCAAAAACTAGCGCTAGATAAAATGTAAAGTTTTGCAAAAAACCTAACACAACCTGAAATTCATGTGTTATATTAGATATAAGGTTAGCGCGATAGTAAAGGATCACAAAAAATGAACCAACAAACCAAGATAGTCGGAACTACCCAAGCAGCTTTTCTTCTAGGGATTTGCGTCCAACGAGTTCGCCAACTTCTCAAAAATGGCAGAATTAAGGGCGCTCAAAAAGTAGGCAGATTTTGGCAAATTCCCCTATTTAACGGCTTGCCTAGGGTCAGTCCTGGTCGCCGTGGACCCAAGGGAACCTGGAGAAGAGGTTTCCAGAAGGTGGCGACTTACATCCACGTCAACCAGAACGTGATTAAGCAAAATAAAAAGTACGACACCTATAAGCCTGTGCTCACTGTCAAACAAGGCAATCGCAACACCTACGGTCATTATGTAGAAATCAAGGGTCCATCTCGGTTAGTCTATCAACCCAATTGTCCCAAGGATTGTGGGGCTACGGTGTGGCTGGAAGTTGACCCTTCTGTAGAAATTCTCACTAAAGTCTTTAGTTAATTGCAAGATCAGTATTAGCTTGGGGTCATCCCAGCTGGAAGCTACTTGTTTGCGTAGCTTAAGAATCAAAAAAACAAGGTGTTAACTTGAAGGTTAAAACCTTAATGTTATTGGTCAAGGGTTCAAATCAAACAGCAGAAATGCTTCACTCGGAGTAGCGGACGCAAAAGTTATCCCTAGATGATTAGTAGATATACTTACTAGTCACATTCAGCGGACGCAAAAGTTATCCCTAAATACACTGATATATCTACAGATATATTACATTAGTTCTCAATTTATTCCCTTACCCTTGACTACTGTTCGTGTTATTTGTCACTCTAGCACCAGGAAAACTAATTAATAGTTCTTACCTACTAAAAACAATTGCGATCTGGTAAGTAATGTTTAGATTTGTTGCGGTAGTCAGGAGTTCATCTCTGTTAACCTTGGGTGCATTAGCAGTCGTTAGTAGCCTAATCTTGAAACCTTTAGAAGCTGGAGCTGCTGTTAATGATCAGAGTCTAATCTTCGTAAAGGATTCATGGCCACAGGAGCCAGTGCCAATTCCAGAGAACTTGAACAAAAGGGATAATCAAGTTTTAGGGAGCGACACTGTAACAAATCTCAACGCCATCGATATTAACCAACTACCGAGTCCTCCAGCCTCGGCAAAAATTAGTCAAGCCCTACCTCCAAACCTACCTCCGGGTATAGAGCTACCCGAGGATCGGCGGCGAATCCCTTTCCCCGAGCCTAGACGACCTCCCTCTCTGGAACCAGCACCAGAACCTCAACCTCCCCAGAAACTTCCTCCTGTGGACGAACTTCTTGACCCATCTGCTCCTAGCCCTGATCTACCGGACGAAATTCTGGAGGACATTCCAAAACGAATTGTCATTAAACGCTTTAATATTATTGGCTCAACGGTATTCAGCCAGGAAAAATTAGCGGAAATTACCGATCCTTTCCTCAATCAACCCATATCTTTCCCAGCATTATTTAAAATCCGGTCTGAGATCACGGAGTTATATGATAAAGAAGGATACGTTAACTCTGGAGCCTATATCCCACCTCAGCAACTTGAAGATGGGGTAGTTAGAATTGACATTATCGAAGGGGAATTAGAAGATATTATTGTCAAGGGTCTGAGTCGGCTTAATCCTAATTACATCAAAAGCCGTCTTGCGATCGCTACCAAGAAGCCTCTGAATGTAAGGCGCTTACTCAACGGCTTACAAATGCTGCGACTCGACCCTCTAATTGCCAACATCTCAGCTGAATTGTCGGCGGGTATTGAGCCTGGGGAGAGTTTGCTAGAAGTAAAAGTAACTGAAGCCGATACCTTCAGCACCCAAATAACATTAGATAATGGGCGCTCTCCCAGTGTCGGAAGCTTTCGGCGTCGTCCCCAAATTCGAGAAGGCAATTTACTGGGATTGGGAGATGCCTTAGAATTAAACTATACTAACACTGATGGTAGTGATACCTTTGATGTTAGCTATACCTTACCGATTAATCCTCGTAATGGTACTCTGCGCTTGGCTTATGGGACAACAGCTAGTGAAGTAATTGAGCCTCCTTTTGATAGGATAGATATTGACTCAGAATCACGGTTTTATGAAATAACCCTGCGCCAGCCTGTATTCCAAACTCCTACGGAAGAAGTAGCTATTGGTATCACCGGCTCACGCCAGGAAAGTGAAACATCTATATTAGATACGCCCTTTCCTTTATCAGCAGGAGCTGATGATGAAGGGCGTACGCGGATTAATGCCATCCGGTTATTCCAAGAGTGGACGAAGCGCAGTGAACAACAAGTTTTAGCAGCTCGTTCCCAGTTAAGTATCGGGATTAGTTCAGGAGATACTACCATTAACAGGGGTGAACCAGATAGCAATTTCTTCGCGTGGCGTGGTCAAGGGCAATGGGTAAGGCTACTGGCACCAAACACTATCTTATTAATCCGAGGGGATGTGCAACTAGCAGACCGAGGCTTGGTACCATTAGAACAGATAGGGATTGGGGGTTTACAGAGTGTACGGGGCTATCGCCAGGATCTAATTTTATCAGACAATGGTGCCTTTATTTCTGCGGAGCTGCGTCTGCCAATTATTCAGAATCCTGATAGCGGAACTCTAGTGCAGTTAACTCCTTTTCTTGATTTTGGTACTGGCTGGAATAAAGACGATGAAAATGATATTGATGATAACACGATCGCATCCCTTGGTCTAGGTTTGCGATGGCAGCAAGGAGATTTACTAGAGGCTAATATCGGCTGGGGCTTGCAGTTGGTGGATGTTGAAACTAGAGATAGAACGTTACAGGAAGATGGATTCTACTTTTCGTTGATTTTTAGACCATTTTGAACAGAAAAATAAAAATTATAGATTCTAATGAATATAGCGTTTTTGATAGCGATGAGGTGCAGTAAGGGAGAAAATCAGCCATGGTAAAAAAAAAGATATATTGTGGTAGTATAGGTAGAGTAAATCGTAAATCCTTAGGGTTGAGGATAAAGAGGTGGATAAGGTTGCCTCTGATTGCTCTGCTAACAGCATTACTGTGCAATTTAGTACCTCCGGTTTTAGCAAAAATCCCACAAACCTTTAAGGTTGAAGGGTTGGAGGTTGAAGGGGTTGAAGGGTTGAAGGTTGAAAGGTTGAATGTTGAAGGGGATATTGCTCTTAAAGGGACAAACCTGAAACCGGCTAACCTACCCTACTCGAACGCCAAAGGCGAACAAGCTGTTAACTTTAAACCTGATAACTTTAAACCGGCTAACTTTAAACCTGATAACTTTAAACCGGCTAACCTTCAACCTGCTAACTTTAAAATTTCCACGTTACTTAAACAGGGCAAAGGTCTCTACGATTCAGGTAGATTCGCCGAAGCAGTAGATGTTTTAGAACAAGCTCTTGAGAGTAATCAAACTCAGGGAGATAAACTCTCAGAAGCGATGGTGTTAAGTAATCTCTCGTTGGCTTATCAGCAACTGGGGTTATGGACTCAAGCCAAGAATGCGATCGCTAATAGTGAAAAAATATTGCGCTCTCTAAAAGCCACCGATAAGTCTACAGGATACTTACAAGTGCTGGCTCAATCCCTAATGATCAAAGGAAGTATTGAGCTTGGTTCATCAGAAGCAAAAGCAGCAATGGAAAGTTGGGAGCAAGCTGCGGTAACTTATGGTGAATTAGGGGATGAAGCCGGTCAGATTCGGAGTCGGATTAATATAGCGCAAGCCCTACAAGAATTAGGAATGTATAAGCGGGCGTTGAATCTACTCAATCAGGTCGAGGAATCGTTAACTGCTCAACCTGACTCTTTGAACAAAGCGATAGGATTGCGATCGCTTGGAAATATGCGTCAATTAGTAGGAGAGCTGAGTCAATCCCGGGAAACCTTAGAAAAAAGCTTAGAGATTGCCCGAAACTTACCATCGTCTGAAGAGATTAGCGCTACATTATTTAGCTTAGGGAATACAGCACGGGCTCAGCAAGAATTAGACGAAGCTATTGATTACTATCAACAAGCATTCGATGAGTCATTAGATCCAATCACTAAGCTTGAAGCCCAATTAAATCAACTTAGCTTATTGATTGACAATAAAAGGATTGCGCAAGCACAAGCATTAATTCCTCAAATCTGGCCTCAACTGGAATCCTTACCTCTGAGCCGCCGCAGTATCTATCTGAGGATTAATTTTGCTCAAAGCCTAATGAAGGATGAAGTCAGAAGTATCAAGGATGAAAGAAATGTTCAGACTTCAGCCAAGAGACTTCAGCTTTCGGCTAAGACTGGGGTTGAGCCTTCTTATGAAATTGCGAAAATCCTAGCTACTGCAGTACAACAGGCTAAAGCATTGGGAGATAAGCGAGCGGAAGCTTATGCTCTTGGTAGTCTAGGTCAACTCTATCAGAAGAATCAGCAGTTACCAGAGTCTCAAGACCTGACTCAACAAGCCTTAAAGTTAGCTCAAGAAATCAATGCTCCAGATATTAGCTATCGCTGGCAATGGCAACTAGGACGTATTTTGAAACAGCAGGGGGAAGAGCAAAATGCGATCGCAGCTTACACCGAAGCAGTTAACACTCTCAAGTCTCTACGGAGTGACCTAGTAGCTGTTAACCAAGAGGTCAGGTTTACATTTCGAGAGAGTGTAGAGCCAGTCTATCGAGAATTCGTGCAATTACTGCTGCAATCAGACAGCAGGAATTCCAATCCCGACAACTTGGAAAAAGCCCGTGAGATCATTGAGTCACTGCAGCTAGCCGAACTAGATAACTATTTTCGCTCAGCCTGTTTAAACGCTACTCCTGTAGTGATTGATCAAGTCATCGACCAAGTTGATACTAAAGCAGCATTAATTTATCCTATCATATTACCAGAAAGCGTGGATATCATTATCCGCTTACCCCAACAACAACTGCGCCACTATAGAACAGAGCTTCCCCAAGACCAAACTGAATCTACTCTGGAAGAACTGCGTAAGTTTTTACAGCAGGTTCATCGACGGGCATTTTTACCAATGTCGCAGCAGGTATACAATTGGGTAATCCGACCGATTGAAGAGGATTTAGCTAACTCTCAAGTAGAGGTGTAACTATTAGCATTTAATCTCATCAAACCTTTTCATATCTCTACAAAGATGTTAGTATAGATTTGTAGAGGTTAAGCCGTTATGAAAAAATATGTCACCCCAAAAGAGGCAGCCGAATAT